>JBASZP010000023.1:0-27275 GCA_049660965.1 Daejeonella sp.
CAACCCGGAAGTAGGTTCATCTAATATTAAAACCTGAGGATCATGTAAAATGGCCTGGGCTAAACCTACACGCTGCCGGTATCCTTTAGATAAATCGCTGATCTTTTTGTGCTGAACTTCGCCTAAACCTGTCTGTTCCATAACATTGGCTATTCTTTTTTCCTTATTATTTATCTGGTGGATACCTGCAATAAAGTTTAATGACTCTTTAATATACATTTCCAGGTAGAGGGGATTGTTTTCAGGTAAATAACCAATCAGGCGGCGAACTTCCATTGGATTTTTGACTACATCGAAACCACAAACACTGGCTTTACCCGCGGTTTGGGGAATAAAACAGGTCAATATTTTCATGGTGGTGGATTTACCGGCACCGTTTGGCCCTAAAAATCCCGCTATTTTCCCCGGCTGAGCAATAAAAGATATATTATTTACCGCTTTTTGCTCTCCGTAAATCTTAGTTAAACCTTCTACTATAATTGACATGCCGCAATTTATTATTTGAAAGAAAATTATATTAAATAGTTTTAACGTATTATATGATTAAATTTTATACCATTTCGCTTAAATCAGAGAATCTCTATTTGTAATTCTCTTTTAAGCCAGTCCGCTTTATGCCGCGGGGGCATGTTACTTTTTCCTTGATGAAAAAGTAACCAAAAAATCAAGACAGAACGAAGCTTCCACCCACAGGCCATACTCCCGGCCCGCCGTTCTGTCTGCCCAGCCTCTTTCCTCATATTAGTTTAATCATACAACACATCAGTTTTAATATTAATTAAGCCTTTGTGATTGGCCTCTTAAAGTTTCAATACTTCTCTCCTTCCAAAATTATAAGTAAGAAAAAAGGCCTGCTGGCTATCGCCCAACCTGCCGGGTGATTGATGAAAGCTGAAAACGAATTTTCCATGTATATTATTAAACACAAAAGGCGACCAGCTTAGGTCTAAGCGGTTATATACTTTTTTAGAATAAAAAACATCCCCATAGGTAAGGTTATGTCCTTCTCCTATGTAAAAATTATCTGAAACATTAAATTTATTCCAGCCAAGATAAACATTGGCTACAAAGCCTTTTGGGCTTTTAAAATCCCCTTCGCCACGAACACGTTCGAGTGATAACATTCCGCCCACATCAACCACTAAAGAGTCGAATATCGTTTTATGACTTAGATCTAAACCAAAGCGAATCTGTCCTCCGGCATTATCACGAATATGATCATTAGGAACAGCAATTTTCGCCCCGGCATCATGCAATAATGTAAAATAGTGTGATATAAAAAAGGGACCATTTGGTTTAGGTTTATATTTTCCTGATAATCCTACAATAAAGTTCTCCCTGTCTACATCTGTTTGCCGGCTTACCCAATCAATCCAAATTGTTTCGTGTCCATAAGTAGAATTGTAGCGGGTTAATATTCCTTCTGTATTCGGGTGATAATAATTCAGGGTATCATTCAAAATCGCTCTTGGATAATCAGTAAGCAGATCTTTACGCGGAAAGGAGCCTATATTAAAAAGCCATCCTTTTTGCTGGTACTGGTAATAGATCACAGGATCAACTTTAAGAAAGAATGGCCTTGCCCCAAATTCATGTATAGCATTTGCACCTACGCGGAAACTATTTACACTATCTAAATTTAAGCCGATATCCAGCGCAATGCGATTACCTAAAATTGAGGTTGAGCGTTTTATAAATGCTTTATATTCACGGTTATCTACAAATCCAAACCCGTGGAAATTAATATCCAGATTTTGCGCAAAAGAAGGAAAAGAGCAAAAAGCGAATAGAATAATTAAAATATAGGATTTACAGTTCATTATTTCACTTCAAAATTGATCATTTTACTATTTCTGGAGCCCGAAAAGGGTTCTGTTCTTATAGAAAAAATTAATTTATATTTTCCGGCTATAGCCGGGGCCTGCAAATTAGCGGAAAATTCCGCTTGTTTTAAGGAGGGTATCCTTAATTGTTCATAATCTCTGTTTAAGGATTTAAAGTCCAGAAATTTACCTTTTTCCATAAAACCATATTCTATATAAACGTCCCATTTTTCTAAATGGTTTGAAAAATTTATAGGAACTTGATAAGGATTATCCACTTTGAGTTTAAGGGCAAATTTTTCATTTGGTTTATAACTGGCTTTAATACTATCTGTCTCAATCATTACTTTCTGATAAAGTCTTACCTGGTCTATCCACCTGCCAAAATAAGTTTGTTTACCACTTTTAAGAGTATCCTGATGAAAACTACTTAAATTTTCCTGTGAAATGTAGTAAACCCTTTTATTTCTTAAACTATCTTCTATTGGCCATAAATCAAATTGTGTTTTACGATAATACCGCGAGTCGTAAGCAAAACCTTTGGTGGTATTATTATAATAATCATATAAAGATGCGCCCTGAAACCCTCTTTCCAAAATAATAAACTCATCTCCGGCCTTTTCCTTAAGTTGTTTAGCCAGTTTTTCTGAATCAAAATAGTTAGCTATAAAACCAATTTCTTTAATTCCGGGAATAGGTACCATAATTAAAACCCGGGTAATGAGTATTAAAACAATATTTACTACAGCTAATTTCGAAAACCATTTTGGAATATTTGTTTTTTGGGATAAATAAATGTAGCTAAGAATAAATAAAGGTATAAAAGCAATTAATGTCCAATGAGGCTCTACTCTTCCTTTAAAAGTACTTAATAAAAAAAATGCAAATATTCCGTAGCAATTAAATTTTAATGTTTTAATAAATTGATCCTGAGGTTTTCCAAGCATAGCGGATTTATATATATACCATCCTATTAAAGGCCCGGCGAGAAAAAATTGTGCTAGCAAATATTCTGAAGTATAATTAAACTTATAGGATTTTGCAGAACGATCTATAAGATGATAATATAAGGAAGGAAAATTGTTTTGAAACTGCCACCAGATATGTGGGATAAATAAAATCAGGGAAAAGCCAGCAATCAACCAAAAAGATAGTCGTTTTAAACTATTAATGTTTGATAAAACAGTAAATACAATAACTAGCATTCCATGATATTTACTATAGAATAAACCGGCAATAATTAATGATAAACAAACAGTCCATTTAAGTTTATCATCCTCCAGGTACTTTTGATAGACATAAAAAAACAAAACGCTAAAAAAGAATAAAGGAGAATCGGATGTGGTAATAAAACCATAAACATGAAAAAGAATTAGGGAAGAAAACAACAGGATAAAAAGCTTAAGATTTTGAGCGTATTTTGATACAATTTTCCAAAGAACATAAACTGATAATGTATTGGTAAGAATTGTAATTAACCGTAAAGTAAGGGGTGAATGGTAAATGAGATCACCCGCTTTAATAAATAAAGCCACCATGGGCGGGTGATCAAAATATCCCCAATCTAAAAATTGTGAATAAAGCCAATAATATGCTTCATCAGCATGTAATTCTGTAAATGAAGCCTGAATAGAGTTAAGTATTATCCACCCTAATAAAAAAAGTAAGAGCTGTTTTTGTTGGGATTCGTATCTTTTCACTTCCATTTATACCCGCCTTTAAGCAGCAAAAGTATATAAATAATTACCTGAAAAGTTTAATATAGAAACTATTACAATTGCAAAAGCTTTTGAGAGGTAAAAATTCATTTTTAATCTGTCGTTTAACAGATATATTAACAAATTATTTAAAAGCAACCCAATTAAGGCAATTCCAAAAAACTTAGAAAATTGAATAATAGGCGCATTTTGAACACTGTTAAAAGTCCAATATCTGTTAAAAAGGAAATTATTTATAGTAGCAAAAACAAAACCTAAAGAGTTGGAAACGTATTTTGAAATCTTAAGCTTTTCTTTACAGAAATAAGTGATTCCAAAATCAACAAATAGCCCGGATAAGCCAACAATACCAAATTTTATAAATTTAAAAAGTATATCAGGATTAAGGTTTATTCTCAGCATGGGTTTTAAAACAAACATAGTTTGAATCAGTTTAAGTCAAACTATATCACAATAGTTAAGTATTTGTTTTAAACACCAAGTAAAAGTCTTGCCGGATCCTCTAATAATTGCTTAACACGAACTAAAAAGCCAACCGATTCACGTCCGTCGATAATACGATGATCATACGATAAAGCAACATACATCATTGGGCGAATAATTACCTGACCATTTAATGCTACCGGACGTTCTATTATATTATGCATTCCTAAAATTGCAGATTGTGGTGCATTAATAATTGGGGTCGACATCATAGAACCAAAAACACCACCATTGGTAATGGTAAAAGTTCCGCCAGTCATTTCTTCTAAACTTAATTTACTTTCACGGGCTTTGCCTGCTAATTCCATCACAGCCTTTTCAATTTCAGAAAGCGGCATTGATTCCGCATTTCTGATCACCGGAACAACCAAACCTTTTGGCGCAGAAACCGCGATTGAAATATCAACAAAATCATTAAAAACTATTTCTTCGCCTTCAATCCGGGCATTTACAGAGGGGAATTCTTTAAGTGCTTCGCAAACGGCTTTTGTAAAAAATGACATAAAGCCTAAACCTACACCAAATTTCTCTTTAAATTTATCCTTGTATTTTCCGCGTAAATCCATAATTGGCTGCATATCTACTTCATTAAAAGTAGTAAGCATAGCCGTTTCGTTTTTTACAGCAACCAATCGTTTAGCAACGGTTTTACGCAATGAAGACATTTTTTCACGACGCTCAATTCTGGATCCTGCTTTCTGTAACTTTTCAGCTCCGCTCTCCGTTTTCTGTTCTCCGTTCATAGCCTTAGGTTTTCCGCTTTCCGCTTTAACAGCATCTTCTTTAGTTATGCGGCCATCAACGCCAGTTCCATTTACAGAATTAGTATCGATATTTTTTTCAGCTAATATCTTGGCAGCAGACGGAGAAGGCACACCCGATGCATAAGAAGTTGATTTTTCGGTTTTTTGTTCCGGTTTTACTTCCTTAGTTTCTGATTCTTGAGTTTCAGTTTTTGAGTTTTCAACTTTGGGCTTTGAACCTGCGCTATCCTCTTCAATTTTGCAAACTACAGCGCCAATTTCCAGCGTATCACCTTCCTTAGCAATCGTTATTAAAGTCCCGGCTTTTTCTGCGGTTAATTCAAAAGTTGCTTTATCAGATTCCAGCTCGGCAATTACTTCATCCATTTCTACATAATCGCCATCTTTTTTTATCCATTGGGATAAGGTAACTTCTGAAATAGACTCGCCAACCGGTGGAACTTTAATCTCTAAACTCATCTTGTTTAATTTTATCTTGTTTGTTTTCTTACAGAATTAATATGCTAATCAATATTAACGGCTTTCTGTGTTGCTTTTTCTACTTTCTTTTTTACTTCTGCACCGGCAGAATCTTCAAACGCCCGGCCAATAATATACAACTGTTGTGCAATATGTTGTTTTGAATACCCTGTCGCGGTACTGCTGCTTTCCTTACGGGATATTACTTTAAAATTGAAATCAGAATCGCGAAATTTACGTAAAATATAAGGCCATGCGCCCATATTTTCCGGCTCTTCCTGTACCCAAACAAATTCTTTTGCATTTTTATAGTTAGATTTTAATAAATCTAATTGTTCATAAGGAGTTGGATATAATTGTTCTAAACGAACAATGGCCACATCCCTACGCTTATCAGCCTGTTGTTTTTCAAGCAAATCATAATATATTTTCCCTGAACAGAATAATACACGTTTTACTTCAGCTGGTTTTACAAATGAATCAGCTATAACTTCCCGAAATTCCCCTTTGGTAAATTCATTTAAAGCGCTTACACACTGCTGGCTTCGTAATAAGCTTTTTGGGGTAAAAACAATTAAAGGTTTACGGAATTCCCGTTTTAGCTGGCGGCGTAACACATGGAAAAAATTTGCCGGTGTAGTACAGTTTACTACCTGGATGTTATCGTCAGCACAAGCTTCCAGGAAACGTTCTATCCGTGCAGATGAATGTTCCGGTCCCTGACCCTCATAACCATGGGGTAAAAGCATTACTAACCCGTTAGAACGCTGCCATTTTGTTTCTGCACTGGTAATAAACTGGTCAACTATAATTTGTGCGCCATTTACAAAATCGCCAAATTGGGCTTCCCAAACGGTTAATGACATTGGGTTTACCAGGGCATAACCATATTCAAACCCTAATACTCCATATTCAGAAAGGTGAGAATTATAGATATCAAATTTTGCTTTTCCTTTATCTAACTGAGCTAAAGGAATATATTCTTCTTCTGAATTTTCCAGGGTTAATACCGCATGACGATGAGAGAATGTTCCACGCTCTACATCCTGTCCGCTAACCCGTACTCTGAAACCTTCTTCCAAAAGAGTTGCATAAGCCATTAATTCGCCCATTGCCCAATCAAAAACTTTAGTTTCCGACATTTTTTTACGATCATCAAAAAGCTTTTCAATTTTTCGGAAAAATTTTCTATCGGAAGGTAAGGTGGTTATCTTATTGGCTATTGATAAAAATTCCTTCTCAGAAACCGCTGTTTTAGATGCTGCATGAAGCTCCGAAGATTTAGCTAATCGTAAACCTTGCCAGGCACCTGAAAAAACAGGGTTTACTTCTGAAAAATTAATGTTTTCTTTTGATTGGTTTAATTTTTCCTGAAGTAAGGCTCTAAAATCTTTCTCCATCTCTTTAGCCAGGTTCGCATCCACGTTGCCCTGATCCATAAGTTTCTGATTATAAATTTCACGTGGATTGGGGTGTTTTTCTATGATTTTGTATAAAAGCGGTTGGGTAAATTTAGGCTCATCCGCTTCATTATGACCATACCGGCGATAGCATAAAATATCAATAAAAACATCATTATGGTATTTCTGACGATACTCAACGGCCATGTTTATGGCATAGACCAAAGCCTCTACATCATCGCCATTAACATGAAAAACGGGTGATAAAGTAACTTTTGCAAGATCACTGCAATAGGTTGATGAACGTGCATCTTTAAAATTAGTAGTAAAACCAACCTGGTTGTTAATAACCAAATGGATAGTTCCGCCAGTTTTATAGCCATCTAATTTGGCCATTTGCAAAACTTCATACACAATACCCTGTCCGGCAAGAGAGGCATCGCCATGAATTAAAATAGGGGCTATGCGTTTATAATCTCCCTCATATTTAAAATCTATTTTAGAGCGTACCATACCTTCTACCAAAGGATCAACAGCTTCCAGATGTGATGGGTTTGGACATAAACTTAAATGAACCTTTTTACCATTTGCAGTCTCTACATCCGTAGAAAATCCCAAATGATATTTAACATCTCCTCCATACGGTGTATTTTCATCATACCCTTTACCTTCAAATTCCGAAAAAATATCCTGATAGGTTTTGTGCATAATATTTGCCAGCACATTTAAGCGCCCCCGGTGAGCCATGCCAATAACAAATTCTTCAATACCCAGATCGGCGCCTTTTTCAATAACCGTATCAAGGCCGGGAATAACGGACTCTGCTCCCTCAAGTGAAAAACGCTTTTGACCTAAAAACTTTGTGCCTAAAAAGTTTTCAAATACTACGGCTTCATTTAATTTTTTGAGAATTTGTTTTTTTGTTTCAACAGAAAAGTTGGGCGTATTGCGTTCACTTTCCATACGCTGCTCAAACCACCTTATTTTCTCAGGATTACGGATGTATTTATATTCTGCGCCAATAGACTGGCAATAGGTTTGTTCAAGCAAATCGCGTATATCGCTCAGTTTTTCAGGTCCTAATCCAACTTCAATACCTGCATTAAACACAGTATCTAAATCGGCATCACTTAAGCCAAAGGTTGCCAGGTCTTTTCCGGGGAAATATTTACGACGTTCGCGAACTGGGTTTGTTTTGGTAAATAAATGCCCTCTTGTACGATAACCATCAATCAGATTTAATACGTTGATCTCTTTTAAAAAATGATCAGGAGTTACATTGCTGACTACCCCAGCTTCAGAACCACGTCCAAAATCATATCCTTCAAAGAATTTCTGCCAGCCAAAATCTACCGCCTCCGGATTTTCCTGATAAGTTTGATAAAGGGAATCAATATATGCTGTGTTTGCGTTACTGAGATACGACAAATTATCCATTAGAACAAAAGTATTATAGTAGGGGCAAAAATACTACTTTAACCCTATAAATAGACCATAAGCGACGGCCAAATTAAAATTAATCCCAAAACATCTCTTTAAGAGGAGGGGAATATTAATTTGAAGCCTATTAGCTTTTTGAATTCAGCAAAATTATCCATAAAAATGAGGTCACGGTTTGCCGTAATATTCTGCTTTAAAACAGGCAGACTAAGAAAAATTAGAGGCGTGATTTTTATATTCTTTAATGTTTTATTAATTATTTCATTTACATCACAATTTGCACGCACTTGTGTAATAACAGTTAAAGCATAATCAGGTTTATAAATAGATACAGCTTCTGCGAGATCTGCAATTGGTGTATTAGCGCCCAAGTATACTGCATGATGTCCATTAAGCTTTAACAGGTATTTGGCATATAATAATCCTATCTCGTGGAATTCACCCTCAGGTAAGAATAAAAGATAGTTTTTACCTTTAGCAGACCCTGCAGTCTTTAGATTATGAGTGGCAATAGTAATTCTATTGGAAATATGATGCGTTGCAAAATGCTCATGAGTAGTGTTAATGGTGCCTGTCTGCCACATAAACCCGATTTTATCTAATAAGGGCAACACAATCTCTTCTATAGTATTTTCTATACCCCTCTCTTTTATTGAAAGTGATAATAAGTTTTCCATTTCAACATTATTCATGGTAAGAATGGCATTGGCAAATAGCTGAACCTGTAGGTTGGGATTGAAATGATCTTTCCGGAGTTTTGTAACCATCTGCGTAATTTGCTGGGTAGTCATTTTTGAGATGGCGCTTATTTTATAACCATTCTCATTAAGAGCGGCTATATTTAAAAATAATCGCAAATCTTCTTCATCATAATAACGAATGTTGCTTTCTGTACGCCTGGATGTAAAAAAATCATAACGCTGTTCCCAAACTCGTATAGTATGTGCTTTAATGCCGGTAAGTATTTCAATGTCACTTATGGAAAAAATCTTCAAATTCTAATAACTTTAATGTTTATACCCTAATTAATTTAAGCAGATAATGCCCAAGGCGTTTTCCGGAGGATAAATATAAGAACTAATTTGATAGAACATAATCCTCACTAAATACTCGCACATTTATTTTATATACTTAGAGTTTTGAACACTTATATTTGAATAGTTTCTGCTATTCATTTAGAGACTATTAACTATAGCATACCTGTCCCTTAAGTCAATTTTCCTTCAAAATTGAGTATACTTGCAGGTTGTGATTCAATACATTAATACAGAACGTATGAAAAAAATAGTACCCTGCATCATTATGGCGCTATTTAGTGCATTAACCAGCAAGGCGCAGGTAGGTATAGGTACCCTAACGCCTCATGTGAGCGCACAATTAGAAATTCTTTCCAACACAAAAGGCTTACTCATACCCCGTATGACGGCTACGGAGCGCATGGCAATTGCAGGCCCGGCTGCCGGCTTATTGGTGTATCAAACGGATAATATCAATGGGTTTTATTTCTTTAGCAATGGGCAATGGCTAAGACTGGCAACCAGTGCAGAGATTATTGCAGGCGGCGGGGGTAATAAATTTTTAAGCGGAAATATTAATCCAGGTGTTGCAATTGGCGCTGATGGCGACTTTTATTTAAACACAACAACTTCTACTTTATTCGGGCCTAAAGCAATGAACAACTGGCCTGCCAGCGGAACACTTTTAATTGGCCCTCAGGGACCACAGGGGATGGCTGGCGCAGTTGGACCAACCGGCCCGGCAGGAACAGGTGGTGCAACGGGACCACAGGGAATACAAGGTATACCCGGAGCAACTGGCCCGGCAGGAGCAGATGGTGCAATAGGGCCTCAGGGAATGCAAGGTATGACTGGTGCAATTGGACCAGCCGGCCCTATGGGTGCAACAGGACCGCAAGGCCCGGCAGGCGCAGGCAGTGCATCTGTAAACGGAACTGTGAATTACGTCGCCAAATTTATTAATACCACTACCGTGGGTAATAGCACCCTGCAGGATGATGGCGCCACAGTATCTACTAATGCAGAAAACGGATTTTTAGCAACAGGAACTTTTGACGAAGGGACTATACCTGTTGAAGGTGCAGGTGTGCGCATGATGTGGTACCCTAAAAAAGCAGCATTCAGGGCAGGAGGTGTTGTTACTACAGAATGGAATGACCTAAATATTGGCATATTTTCTACCGCAATGGGCGGGAATTCCACAGCCAGAGGGGATTATTCTACTGCAATGGGTAATAACACTACCGCCAACAGTCAAGCTTCTATTGCAATGGGCAGAGGTTCTTCAGCCAATGGTGGTGAAGCTTCCATAGCAATGGGAATTAATGCTCAAGCCAACTCTGAAGCTGCCATAGCAATGGGAAATAGTACTCTCGCTATTGGTCCAGCTGCCATAGCAATGGGGAATAGTACTTTCGCTAATGGTCCAGCTGCCATAGCAATAGGGAATGATGCAGTGGCCAATGCTTTAAATTCTACTGCAATAGGCTACTCTACTTTCGCTAACGGCGAGTATTCTACTGCAATAGGTAACCAAACCACAGCGGGTGGGTTTAGCTCTACAGCAATGGGTTATCGAACCGCAGCGGGTGGTGAATATTCTACTGCGATAGGAAATTTTGTTTCTACAAATAACAAAACAGGCTCATTTATTATTGGCGATTTGAATGATAATGGAGTTTCTGCATTTACTAATAATGATGCCTCTAACCAAATGATGATGCGTTTTAAAGGAGGATATAAACTGTTTACAGCCGTTGATATAGTAGGTGCTGGTACCATAGGAGCTGAAATAGTGGCTGGAGGCAATTCCTGGGTAACAATTTCCGACAAAAGGAAAAAAGAAAACTTTGAACCCGTTAATGGCGAAGATTTCCTCAGGAAAATAGCCGGTTTTAAACTAAGCAGCTGGAATTATAAAGGGCAGGATGCTAAAACTTTCCGCCATTACGGCCCTATGGCTCAGGATATGTTCGCTGCTTTTGGCAAAGACAGTTTTGGTATCATTGGCAATGATACTACTATTAACCAGGCCGATTTTGACGGCATTAATCTGGTTGCTATACAGGCGCTGGAAAAACGGACTACTGAGTTTAAGGCAGAAACTGAAAAGCTTAAAGCAGAGAGTAATGTTTTACGGGCCGAAAGTGTAAAACAAAAAGCAGAGAATGCAGCATTAAAGCAGGAATTACTTGCCCAGAAGACAGAATTTGCTTCACGTCTGGCGCAGATAGAAGCACGCCTTAGTAAAGATTATGCCCTCGCTGAAATTAATTCAAAGTCTAAACCTGCTAAACCTAAAAAACGCTGATATGAAAAAGCGATTTATCCTGTTATTGTTCATACTGTCTGGCGTTGCAACAAGTTTATATGCCCAGTTACAGGCGGGAGGCCTGTATATTAAAAGCGGTACCCTATTCAGTACAGATGGTTTGACTATGATCCCTTCAGCAGATCTGGTATTAACCAATCATACCATTACACGTTCCGCCGGAATAATTAACTGGCCGTATTTCAATAGTATCAGACGGCATTATTCGGCCAGCCCCCCTTTTAGTTACCAGGGCCGTATCGGTTTATTTTACCTGAATGCAGAACTAAATGATAATGTAAATACTGAACTACAGCTCGCTTACAGTTCCGCTATCGGAAGCAGCAACCCGGCAGATTATATTATTACCGAGGGCAGCGCGGTAGATATAAATACCCGCTATATAGAGCAGGTGTTCGGTTCGGCCTTAAATCTGGCAGGTGTTACTGCGGTATCCCCTAATACCAGCCTGCTGGCTAATAATATTCTCTCGCCTAATGGCGATGGCTTTAATGATGTATGGGAGATCAGAAATATCCATAAGTATCCCGATAATGAAATAAAAATATTTGACCGTGCAGGCAAGCTGGTTTTTAACCAGAAAGGATATAACAATACCTGGGGAGGTATTAACCTGAAGAATAAACTGGTGATGGAAGATTATTATTATTACACCATAGACCCGGGCCCGGGTTCAGGGCTGAATAAGTTGAAAGGTATTCTTACAGTGATCAGAGACTGGTAGGAACAAATTTAGAAACCATCTCTGCTCAGTAATTTACCTAAATTAACCTTTGAACCCATACCTAAACTTAGCTTCATCCACACAGCATTTTTTGAACTTTGTGTAGCGCTATGTTTTATCCACACAGAAATTTTGGGCTTTGTGTAGCGCTATGTTTTGTCCGCACAGAAAATTTGGACTTTATGTAGCACTACGTTTTCGCCACGCCGGTTTTTTGAGCTTTGTGTAGAGCTATGTTTTGTCCACACAGAATTTTTGAACTTTGTGTAGAGCTATGTTTTGGTCACACAGAAAATTTGGACTTTATGTAGCACTACGTTTTCGCCGCACCGGTTTTTTGGGCTTTGTGTAGTAATATCTTTTCCCACACAAAATTTTTCGACTTTTATAGCCCTGTTTATAACCATATTCTTTCAGAATTATACACTATTCTCTATTTAGTGTATTATTCGAGCTCGAAAAGTTTATCAGTAAAAAAAAGATAGTGTATGAAATTAGTTTTAGTATTAAAAGCCCTAAAAGTGGAAACAAAAATCAATTTAAATTTATAGTGGTAATATAACCCTAAAATTAAATATTATAAATTTTGGTAGGATGGAAATGAAGCAAAAGAAATTTATACCGCAGAATTTCTGTAGCAAAAAACAGATTATATTCATATTAATCCGATAGTTGCAGAACCGTATTATTACATTTATAGCTCTGCTATTAACTATTCAGGCGGCAAAGACTTAGCGGATATTGTTTTTATAAGTTAGTTTCTGTACTGGAGATTACAAATCCCTTGTTATGGCGTCCGGATGTAAATCCGGACAAGCGAACTAAAATTAAATATTATAGAGAGATTCATTACTTGGACTAATTGCGGTTTGCCGGTCAATATGGTTATATTGCTAAGTTAAAGATTGCTATTTCTGCTCTTGCCCCAAACCTTGCAGGGAAAATACTTGTTCCAATACCTTTTGAAACATACAGTTTTGGATTATTGTTGTTATACCAGCCTTTAATATATTTTCCGCTACCTGGTGGTAAGAAGGGGGCAAAACCGAACAAATTTATTTGCCCGCCATGGGTATGTCCGGATAAAATAAAATCTACGTGAATATCTCTGTTTATTTTCTTTGATATATGATCGCTATATTGAGGGCAATGATTTAAAATAATATGGTAATTACTGCTTCTATAATCCTTTATTGCGGTATCAATATCAGCCCTGCCGCCAACATAATCGTCAACACCTGTTATTGAAATGGTTTTATTATGAAAGGAATATTGCATCGTTTGATTAATCAGCAAATTGCAATTATTGTCTTTGTAAATTTTATCTAATTCAACCAGGTCAATCCCTCCCCAATATTCCCAATTACCTAAGATCGCCACCTTCTTTATGTCCTTATTAATTAGTTTCAAAAAATCGTTGAGCAATGAAATATTCTCTGCTTTATCTATGGCATCACCCGTGATTAAAATCAGATCGGGCTGTAAACTGTTCAGCCTGTTTGCCAGTTGAGTAATCTGGTAGTTTATGGATTGAAGGTGAAGGTCAGAAATTTGCACAACTTTTATGTTTGTGGTGTCTTTTGTTGCAGAACCCATATAAAATTCATTGGTTTCAATGAAAAATCTTTCAATCCAAAAAGCATTGGTCAAAACAACACCTGTGGTAATTAGAAGCCCTGTCTGTATGAATTTTCGTCTTGTTATTGCCATCGCCCTAAATTACCACTTAAAATGCCAGCAAAATTAGAAAAACGAAGTGTTTATAAAGACATACTGATGCAGAAATAACGAATGGGATGAGACCAGGCTAAATAGTTTATTTAGAAAAGATGTTATTGTGCTGATGAAAATAGTTGAGAAAAGAAATTTCTTTTAATATAGAGATCGTTTTACTTAACCAGCTCCAGCTGTTGCCGGTTAGTGAACCGGTACTTTTCCGTCTTGTCCGTTTCATTTCCTTCTTCGTCAGTTTGTGTGGTAATAATTATTTTATTATCCTTTATTAATGTGCTGGTTTTAGAAAGGTACTCTACAAAATCCTGGTAATATACCTGTGCTGTGGTTACAGGTTTATTATTTTCATAAGCCATCAGCCAGGCCCGGTGTTCATTTTCTGTTTCACATGAAAGGATCATGATTTTGTTTACTTTACTGATAAATAGGGTATCAAGTACTTTAAAAGTTAAGGAAGCATCCTTTAATTCTTCTTTGCTTAAAATGCTTTCTAAACCCAGACTGCCAAAAACATCCGGGGATAGTTTCCTGCTTTTTACGCTCTGCGTATTAAAGTATTTCTCATTAATGATCACATCTTTTAATTGCGTGGGTTCAGCAGCTTCAATAACAGTTTTAGAGCTATCGGGCACATTATTTACCGTTTCAACTTTGGGGTTGTTAGTGCAGGCTGATAGAAATAATATGCTTATAAAGATTATGCTTGTTAGTACTTTTTTCATATAATGAATATTAATTTAATGGGAATAACTAATCATCCCCAATAGTAAAACCTTTTCTCTTAGATGTATCTTCAACATACATTTTTAAGAGCTGATTGTAAACAAGTGATTTTTGAGCAGGATACATTTTAATTAATTTCTCCTCTCTATCATCACTTAGGATTTGAATAGTACCTGTTAATAGTATATCTGTAACTTCATCACCATTGATGTCTTTGTAAGTAGATTTAAGAATATCATCTTTGAAAATCCTGCTATAGCAATCTGTGCTACCCTTAATAACAAATAATCCATCTCGATTTTGATCAACTGCCCTCGTACTTACCTTCAATATCATCTTTTTGTTCTTAAGTTCATAGAGGTAATAAAAACCATTTCCCTGATGTGTCTGACCATAAACTTCAAAAAATAAATTTGAAAATCCTTTAAGTCTTATCTGCTTTACAGAACGGATTGATTGTTCTACTGGTAGTGACTCAAAATCTGCTTCCCATAAAACTCTTTTTCCATCCGATTTAACAATTGATAATTTTTCCCACCAATCAGGCTCCCTACTATAAATGGCAGATAAAATTGTTGAGTCATCTTTGCTTTCGAAAATTTGAATAACTTTCGTTGTACTGTCCTTTTTTTGAAAGAATCGCTTTAATTCTATAGATATAGGATTATTGGTGGTAATTTTAGAGCTATCCGCTACTGTTTTTACTTTTTCACTTGTGTTATTACAGGCCAAGAGAAATAATATACCTAAAAAGCTTATGCTGCTTAGTGTTTTTTTCATCTATAAATACCTACTATTTTAAAAGGCTAATTATTAAGATAGAAATAGAGACTCCGCCCTATTTTACCTCCTTCATCCGTATAATATTCAATGCTGCACCAGCTTTAAACCATTCTATCTGCTGGGCATTATAGGTATGGTTTACGCTAAATGATTCGGTATTTCCATCTGCATGATGTAAAATAATGGTTAAGGGTTTAGCAGGAGTAAAGTCGGGCAGACCTATAATATCTATTATATCATCTTCTAATATACGGTCATAATCATTGGGATCGGCAAAAGTTAAGGCCAGCATTCCCTGTTTTTTCAGGTTTGTTTCATGAATGCGGGCAAATGATTTTACGAGTATGGCACGAACTCCTAAATGCCGTGGTTCCATCGCGGCATGTTCACGTGATGATCCTTCCCCATAGTTTTCATCGCCAACTACCATACTGCCAATTCCGGCTGCTTTATAAGCCCGGGCGGTAGCGGGTACAGAGCCGTATTGACCGCTTAGCTGGTTTTTTACATTGTCAGCCTTTTCATTAAAAAAGTTGGTAGCCCCAATAAGCATATTATTAGAGATATTATCTAAATGCCCGCGAAATTTTAACCAGGGCCCTGCCATAGAAATATGATCGGTAGTACATTTTCCTTTGGCTTTGATCAGTAGTTTTAAGTCTTTCAGATCGGTTCCTTCCCATACCGGAAAAGGATCAAGCAATTGTAAACGCGAAGATTTAGGGTCAACCACAACGCTTACCTTACTTCCGTCTTCGGCAGGAGCCTGGTATCCGGCATCTTCAACCGCATATCCTTTTAAAGGTGTTTCTAAACCTTGCGGTTCATCTAATCTAACCTGCTCGCCATTCTCATTAACTAAAGTATCGGTCATCGGGTTAAAACCCAAATCTCCGGCAATGGTTAAAGCGGTAACTACTTCTGGCGAAGCCACAAAAGCATGGGTATTGGGGTTACCGTCATTGCGGGATTTAAAATTACGGTTAAAGGATGTTAAGATTGAGTTTTTACGGTTAGGGTCATCGCTATGGCGTGCCCACTGACCAATACATGGGCCACAGGCATTGGCTAATACCACACCGCCCATATTTTCAAATATGTTTAAGTAACCGTCGCGTTCTACGGTATATCTTACCAGTTCTGATCCGGGGGTAATAGTAAACTCGGCTTTGGCTTTTAAGTTTTTATCTACTGCCTGTTGGGCTATGGAGGCTGCACGGCTAATATCTTCGTAAGAGGAATTGGTACATGAACCGATCAAACCGACCTCAAGTTTTTGAGGCCATCCATGTTCACGAACCGCTTCTGCAAACTGCGAAAGCGGCCAGGCCATATCCGGGGTAAAAGGGCCATTAATATGGGGTTCTAAAGTGGAGAGATCAATTTCTATCACTTGGTCAAAATAGGTATGCGGATTGGCATAAACTTCCTCATCGCCGGTTAAATGTTCTTTAACTTCATTGGCCAGGTTTGCAATTTCTTCACGGCCGGTTCCTTTTAAATAAGCGGCCATTTTTTCATCATAACCAAATATGGAAGTTGTTGCTCCTATTTCAGCGCCCATATTGCAAATGGTTCCTTTACCTGTTGCAGAAAGTGATTGTGCGCCTTCGCCGAAGTACTCTACAATATGACCGGTACCGCCTTTTACGGTTAAAATTCCGGCGACTTTTAGGATCACATCTTTGGCAGAGGTCCAGCCGGAAAGTTTTCCGGTGAGTTTTACGCCAATTAGTTTGGGGAATTTTAATTCCCATGCTAAACCTGCCATCACATCGCAGGCATCTGCACCTCCAACACCTATGGCAATCATTCCCAGGCCGCCTGCATTGGGCGTATGTGAGTCTGTACCGATCATCATTCCACCGGGGAAAGCATAGTTTTCCAGCACTACCTGGTGGATAATTCCTGCTCCGGGTTTCCAAAATCCAATGCCATATTTATTGGATACGGAAGCAAGGAATTCAAAAACCTCTTTATTTTGTATGTTGGCTGTTTCCAAATCTTCATTGGCTCCAACTTTAGCCTGTATCAGGTGATCGCAGTGTACGGTTGAGGGTACTGCAACGGTTGCCCTGCCTGCCTGCATAAATTGCAATAAGGCCATTTGCGCTGTGGCATCCTGCATAGCTACTCTATCCGGGGCAAAATCTACATAAGTAATACCACGCTCATAAGCTTGCGAAGCTTTCCCTTCCCATAAATGTGCGTATAAAATTTTCTCTGTTAATGTAAGTGGTTTCTCAACAGCTTTACGGGCAGCTTCTATGCGTACTTTGTAATTGTCGTAAACCTTTTTGATCATCTCTAAATCAAATGCCATCTTATTTTTGATTTTTGTTTCTACGTGTTAATACTTCTGCGAAGTTAAAAAAATCCAAATGAATTAATATATAAAGGCTAACTCTTTCAATTCCTCTGTTTAACAAGTACAGTGTTTGTATGTTCTTACGGATTTAATATGACTATTTTGAGATAATTTAGAATATTATCAGACTAATTTATTTTCATTAAAACTCATTTGATTTGCTGTTTTGTGTAAAAGATGCTAAATTCGGACAATAATTTATAAATTAAACTAAACAGAATATGAAAAAACTACTTTCGATCTCCACGTTACTAATAGGAGGTATGGTTATTATTTCCTGCGGAGGAAAAACAGAACAAAAAGCTGATAATACAACTGAAAAAGTTGAAGAAGTGGATAAAAAAGTTGATGATAATTCAAAAACCGTAACTGAAAGCTCCGCAGATGAGGCACCAAAGGTTGATGAAAGTGCTAAAAGTGAAGACTTTTTACGAAGTAATGCTATAGAAAAAGCCTTTGAAAAATTAAAAAACATGGATAAGTTTAAAGGTAAAAAGATTATGGTATTTCAGAATATGCATTTTTATGGTGCCCAAGGAGGCCGGATTACCCTTTCTATATCAGATCCTGATAAGCCGGAAAATGTAGATGAATATACCTATAGTGGTGGAACTTGGGGTAGCCCGTCACCTGTACAGCTGAGAGGCGCTGGAAAAGTAAGTGAAAATCTTGTAAACCTTGATGAAATTAATTATAAAGCTATACCCAATATGATGAAAATTGGTGATGAAAAGGCTAAAAGCATAGAAGGAGGAAAGGTTGACGACCATTTTTATTTTGTATTTAACCCTACATTTAATACTAAGTTTTTCAAAATGGGCAGTATACAAGGTACACGTGAAACTTATGATATTAAATTTGATATTAATGGTAATCTTAAAGAGTTTGAAAAACAATAGATTGTTATAATTTATTGTTTATTTGATCTAAAATCCTGATCTGTAATATTACAGATCAGGATTTTTAATATAAAGTTATTACTATAAAAGTAGGAGGCTCTTAAACTATTATATTTATAAAGATTTAAAATCATATCCTTTTGATCTAAAGTGTGCAAGCACCTGAGGCAAAACCGTTTCTAAACGTGGCCAGGCTTTTATACTGTCATGAAATAAAATAATTGATCCATTCCTGGTATTCTTTAGTACATTATTTAAACATTCTTGCGGACTTAGTTTTAAATCAAAGTCACCGCTCAAAACATCCCACATAATTGTAGTGTATTGAGTATTAATTATAGCGTATTGCGATCTTGTTGCTCTGCCATAGGGTGGGCGGAAAAGTTTAGAAATTATTAATTGATCACATTGAGCAATGTTTTGCAAATATGTTAAATCATCTGTTTTCCATCCGTTTAAATGGTTAAAGGTATGATTGCCCACTGCGTGACCTTCTGCAATTATTTGCTCAAATATATCCGGATGTTTGGCTACATTGTCACCAATGCAAAAGAAGGTTGCTTTGGCATCAAATTTTTTTAATGTATTTAATACAAATGGTGTAACAACAGGTATAGGTCCATCGTCAAAAGTTAAAAACAGATTTTTTTCATCCCGGCTTTTATGCCAGGTTAAGGATGGGTAAAGCGATTGCAACCAAAAAGGGGAATATGTAAGATACAAATACTTATTTTTAAGTTTTGTACGAATATAAACTAAGTGAAAGTAATTTTTTAAACAAAAATTGCTTAATTAGCATTTAATAAGAAAATGAAATATAATAGTAAACGTTGTGTTGGTTATATAGTTTTAGGATTAGTATTTATTTTTATTACAGCGGAAAGTTTAAAAGCGCAGGAAAAGATTACCCTTCAACGTGCAACTGAACTTGTTTTGCAAAACAATTTGCAAATTAAACAGGCTATGTTAAGCGAAGCTCTTTCTGACGAGAATTTAAAGCAATCTAAATTAGCTTTGTACCCAACGTTAAACGCCAGCAGTAACCTGAATTTTAATTTTGGACGCAGTATAGATCCATTGACCAATCAATTTGTTAATGAAGCGGTAACTTCAACCAATGGAAGTTTATTTTCAAGCGTTACCTTATTCCAGGGTTTTCAAAAAATCAATCAGATATCCCAAAACAAATATGAATTAGAGGCGGATAAAAGTAATACCCAAAAAATTAAAAATGATTTATTGTTATCAGTTATAACTACTTATTTACAAGTACTTAATTATCAGGATTTATTAGTTGCCGCCAAACAACAGTTGGATATTTCTAAACAACAACTGGACCGGGAGAAAAAGTTTTTTGAAGTTGGAAATAAAACACTGGCGGATCTTTCGCAGGCAAAAGCACAGGTTGCCATAGCAGAATTGAATGTAACAAATGCGCAAAACCAAGTTGATCTGTCTTTTCTAAATCTCGCCCAATTGCTGGAATTAGACCCTTCTATTCCTTTTGAAGTTGAAAAACCTGAGTTGAGTGATAATGAGCTTAAAAAAGTGAATACTGCTTATTTAGCAACTGATGTTTATACTTCGGCCCTGAATAATTTCCCGGATATAAAACTTGCTGAATTACGGAGAATGTCGGCTTTAAAAGGGATAGATGTAGCAAAAGGAAATTATTACCCGCGTTTAACTTTACAGGGAAGTCTGGGTACAGGATATTCCAACAGTCGGCAAACCCTTTTGGGAAGAACAGCAGATGGTACTACAAGTCCTATTGGTTTAGTAGAAGGTACTAATCAGGTAGTAGTAACGCCAAACTATATTAATCAATTGGAACAAACACCATTTACTACTCAAATCAACGATAACTTTAACCAATCCTTAGGTTTTAACTTAACTATTCCTATTTTTAATGGCTATGCTGCCCGTTCCAGCGTAAGAAAAGCTAAAATAAATCTTCAAAATACGGAGATTAATGAACAGCTTTCTAAAAATAACTTAAATAAGGTAATTAACCAGGCAGTATCTGACCTGCGTGCGGCAGAAAGAAGATTCAATTCCGCACAAACGGCTTATGAATCATCTAAAGAAGCTTTTAATGTAATTAGCCAGAGATATACTGTGGGTTTAGTTAATTCCCTGGATTTTAACCAATCACAAACTAATTTAAATAAAGCTCAATTTGATGTAATACAGGCACGCTACGATTTAATTTTCCGTAGTAAAGTAATTGATTTTTATTTAGGCAATCCTCTAACTTTTTAATTCAGTAATCTAAATTTTTCTGATCAACTAAAATATGGCAAAGAAAAAAAATACGCTAAAATATGTACTCATTGGAGTAGGGGCATTGGTTGTTGTAGCCATAACCGGCAATAAATTAGGCTGGTTTGGCAAAGGTGATACCACGAAAGTTTCCACAGAAAAAGTAGAGAAAAGAACCATTATTGAAACTGTTTCGGCAAGTGGTAAAGTACAGCCGGAGGTTGAAGTAAAATTAAGCGCTGAAGTTTCAGGAGAAGTGGTTCAGCTTCTCGTTAAAGAGGGCGACGCGGTTAAAAAAGGTCAATTATTATGTAAGGTAAGGCCGGATGTTTTACAATCCGGATATGATCGTGCGGTTGCATCTTTAAACAGTCAGCGTGCAACTTTAGCCGGATCAGAGCAACAATTAAAACAAGCGGAAGCTAATTTTGCCAATACTTCCGCAAGGTATAAGCGAAATCAGGAATTGTTTTCAAAAAAAGTGATTTCAGCAGCAGAATTTGATTCCGCAAAAGCAGAATTTAACGCTGCAAAAGCTAATCTGGAGTCTATACGACAAAATGTGATAGGATCAAGATTTGGTGTTGACCAATCAAATGCGGTAGTAAAAGAAGCTGGCGCCAATTTAGCGAAAACCACAATTTACGCTCCTGTTGACGGGGTTATTTCTAAACTTTCGGTTGAATTGGGTGATCGTATTTTAGGTACTTCGCAAATGGCTGGTACAGAAATTATGCGGATTTCAAACTTGAGTACTATGGAAGTGAGTGTGGATGTAAACGAAAGTGATATAAACAGGGTATCATTAAATGATACTGCAGATATAGAAGTTGATGCTTTTCAGGGACAAAAGTTTAAAGGGATGGTAACAGAGATTGCCAGTTCTGCAAATGTTGTAGGTACAAGTGCAGACCAGGTGACGAATTTTACTGTAAAAGTCAGGATATTACCTTCATCTTATGCTGCACTTGTATACCCTGGCACCTCAAATCCGTCACCATTTCGCCCCGGATTATCTGCTACAGTGGATATACAAACAGAAAAATTTACTGGTATTGCTGTTCCCATACAATCTGTTACCACACGTGAGGATAAAAAGGCTAAAAAAGAGAACGAAAAAGAAGAAAAGCCAGGTAATGATGATAAGGATAAACCCAAATCAACAGAACCGGTTAAAGAGTATGTTTTTGTTTACCAGGCTGGTAAGGTAAAACAGGTGCAGGTTACAACCGGTATTCAGGATGATACCTATATTCAGATCCTTACAGGCCTTAAAGGTGGGGAAGAAGTTGTATCGCGTCCGTTTACTGCCATTTCTAAAACATTAAAAGATGGAATGGTAGTAGAAAAAGTGGATAAAGAGAAACTCTTTACCGGAGAGAAAAAAGAATAGTTTCTCAGAAAATCTTAACTTGTCCCGTTTTCGCAGAAATTCTTTCTGAAGGACGGGACTTTTTAATTTATGCCTCAAAATCCAAAAAAGATAGCAATTATAGGCGGCGGTAGCTGGGCAACAGCTATTGTTAAAATTTTATGTGATAATGTAATAGAAAAGGAAGTTTACTGGTGGATGCGAAGTATGCACGCAGTAGCTCATATTCAAAAATACAAACACAATCCTAATTATCTCAGTTCGGTTGAGATCAAAGTTCAGGCAGAAAACATAGGATCTGATTTAAAATCCATTATTGCAAATTGCGATATGATTTTGCTAAATGTTCCGGCAGCATTTTTAAAAGATGCTTTAACAGGAATTACAGCAGCAGATTTAAAAGGCAAAAAAATAATTTCGGCCATAAAGGGAATTGTACCTGATGAAAATTTGATCATCGGTGAATTTATGAACCAGAAATATGGCATACCCATAACTGATATTCTGGTTATCAGCGGCCCCTGCCATGCAGAAGAAGTAGCATTGGAAAAGTTATCTTATTTAACCATTGCCTCCCAGGATAATAAAATGGCGAATTGGTTTGCCAGTATGTTAAACACCCGTTACATTAAAACCAATATATCTGATGATATTTACGGAACTGAATATGCAGCCGTATTAAAAAATATTTATGCTGTTGCCAGCGGCATTTGTCATGGTGTAGGTTATGGCGATAATTTTCAGTCGGTTTTAATATCCAATGCCATTCGAGAAATTAGTCGTTTTGTTAATGCTGTTCATCCTATTGACAGGGATATCAAAGAGTCTGCCTACCTGGGTGATTTACTGGTAACAGCCTATTCCCAATTTAGCCGGAACAGAACTTTTGGTAATATGATTGGTAAAGGATACACAGTAAAATCTGCACAACTGGAGATGAATATGATTGCTGAAGGTTATTATGCTGTAAACTGTCTGCATCAAATAAATAAGACTTATAAAGTAAATATGCCTATTTGCCGGGCGGTATATGCAGTCTTATATGAAAAGCATTCCCCTGATATTGAAATGAAGCTATTGTCTGAACAGCTTTCTTAAATTCTACATTTTTTAAAACTAACCATTTACAATGTTGTTAGAATTAGAAAATCACAAAATTATGAAATTAGCAAAAATAATTGGAGTTGCGGCAGTAGCTGGTGCGGCCTATAGTCTTTTAACACATAAAAGAGAAAACGGAAAAACCTTATTGGATGATATTACTAAAGCCGTTAAACCATGCGGCAAAAAATTAATGAAATATATGCAGTATGGCAGCTAATTAAAATATAGATTGACCCCCTAAATGTGGCCTGCTTTAATCACCACAATATATTATTGGGTGTAAAAAAATCCCTCTGGAATTCCAGAGGGATTTTTTCTAACTATTTCTTCTGCGTCTTTCTCCCCCACCGCTGCTTCCGCCTTCGCGACGGCCACCGCTATTACTTCGGTCTTCACGACGCTTACCTGAGAAATCACGGAAACCACCACCTTCACGGCGACCTCCACTACTGGTTCCCCCACGATAACCCCCACCGCCACTTCTGCCTTCACGATTTCCACCGCTACTACGTTCACGACTTCCGCCACCACCTTCGCGATCACCGGCTAATTCTATTCGTACTGCACGTCCCTGGTAATCCACTGATTTAAAACCTTGCTGTACTTTTTCAACGAATTCATTTTCTACTTCAAAAAATGTAAATACACCTTTTAAATCAATTTTACCGATGCTTTTTCCGCTAATTTTGGCATTGTTGCAAATGAAACCCAACATATCTCCACGGGTAAAATCATCTACCGAACCCAGGTTTAAAAATAAACGGGTATAACCTGCACTAACGCTTGATTTAAATGAGCGGTCACCACGATCATTTCTATCGCCTGAACGTTCTTCGTTGGCTGGAGCGTTTAGATCGGGAGCATTTTTATAATATTCCAGGAAACGGTTAAATTCCAGGGAAGCAAAGCGTTTAATAATTTGTTCTTTATCCAGATCTTTAAATTCATCCATTATACGAGGGATGTATTGTTCGATCTGTTCTTCATTAACTTCAACATTATGTACTTTATGTACCAATGCAAAAAGCTGTTTTTCGCAAACATCAAATCCATTTGGAATTTCGGCTTTTGTAAACTGCTTACCAATTACACGTTCAATCTGACGAATTTTTCCTAATTCTTTGGAATTGATTATAGCAATAGAAACTCCTGTTTTGCCGGCACGGGCTGTACGTCCGCTACGGTGAGTATAGTTTTCTATTTCATCTGGTAAAGAATAATTAATTACGTGTGTTACATCATTTACATCAATTCCGCGAGCTGCAACATCCGTTGCGATCAGCAATTGTAAACTTCTGTCACGATATCGTTTCATCACTTTATCACGTTGTTGCTGTGATAAATCACCATGTAAAGCATCGGCATTATAACCGTCTTTAATTAGTGATTCTGCAATTTCCTGCGTTTCAATTTTTGTACGGCAAAATACAATTCCAAAAATTTCCGGGTTAAAATCTACTATACGTTTAAAGGCTGCGTATTTATCGCGGGCACGCACCACATAATATTCATGTTCAATATTAACATTTCCGGTATTTTTGGTACCCATTGTTAATTCGAACGGATCTGTCATGTATTTTTTTGCGATCCTGCGAACTTCAGCGGGCATAGTTGCAGAAAATAACCATGTTTTTTTATCATCCGGAGTGGTTGATAAAATGCTGTCAATGTCTTCCTGAAAGCCCATATTGAGCATTTCATCAGCTTCATCTAATACTACAAAACCTACCTGCGAAAAATCAATCGCTTTTCGGTTAATAATATCAAGCATACGGCCTGGTGTGGCCACTACAATTTGTACACCACGTTTGATCTGGCGTAATTGATCTGAAATATTAGCACCACCATAAACAGCAACAACATTAACGTTCTTCATGTTTTTGGCGTAGTTCTTCATGTCGCTGGTAATCTGTAAACAGAGTTCACGGGTTGGACATAAAATAAGTGCTTGTGGGTAATTTTCTTCGAAATCCAGTTGTTCTAATAAGGGCAGGCCAAATGCTGCCGTTTTACCGGTTCCTGTTTGAGCTAATCCGACAAAATCGTTGCTGCCTGAAAGTAATACCGGGATGGCTTGTTCCTGGATTGGTGTGGGGTTTTCAAATCCCAGTTCAGTAATGGCATTAACAATATCATGACGGATACCCAAGTTAATAAATGGGTTCATGATAATTTTTAAAAAGTTTTAGAGCGTCATTGCTTTAAAGCGCCGCAAAGGTATGCTTTTAAAATGGATATTGGAATTATGATTTTAATAGTGATATCTGCATTGAATAATGTGAAGGCCATTATCTATTAATTTATAAACTAATCTGTGCTCAGCATCTATTCTTCCTACCTCAATCTTTCAGCAGATCTAATCAGCTTTTCATCATGCCTAATTCCTCTTAGAGCTAAAATAATAAACAGAATAGCTAATGAGGGCAAAATTACACCTATACCGTAATTATCAACATTTAAGCTCACATCACCTAAAACCTGCCTGGCTGTTTGAACTACCCAAAAAGTGTAACTCAATATAGCCAGTAGGGCTATATAGCAAATGATCGTTTGTTTCTTTCGGTTTTTATAGAAAAATATAATCACAAAAGGTATTAAACCTAATATAACAGCAGCAATGGTTAACCCTAAAAACGGCTCGGTCTGTACCACTTGCCCTCCAATATTTTGATATATCCCGGTTATCTTTAATGCCTTCGCAGTCCCATCCGGATTTAAAATCTGTATGAAAGGAAATAAAAATAAACTGAATAATGAGGCAGTAGCAAAAAACAGCCAAATGGTTTGTACGCGTTGTAACATGATGAATAATTTTTGGTAAAGATAGCGAATGGATTTGCGATTTCTAATTATGCATCATCTTGTTTCCTGTTTATTTAATCTTACAAATCCTTAATCTGCATTTGTAAATCTAAAATCTACATTACCTTTGCCATCGTGAGTAAAATACATCGGTTATTTATTGAAATCTCTTATGATGGTACAGCATATCATGGCTGGCAAATCCAGGAAAATTCTGTTTCTGTTCAGGAATTAGTGAATCAGGCTTTATCAACTGTTTTAAGGCAACCAGTAGAAACCGTGGGTTGCGGGCGTACGGATACCGGTGTACATGCTAAACAATTATATGCTCACTTTGATATTTCAGAAGAAAATATCTTTGAAAACCCGCAACTTATAATTAGGATAAACTCCATTTTACCTCCTCATATCGCTATAAAACGTATTATTGAGGTTCCGCAAAATGCGCATGCCCGGTTTGATGCGATTAGCAGATCTTATGAATATCATATCCATTTTAATAAAGATCCGTTTAAACATAATTTATCCTGGTTATTGCATACTCATCCGGATGTAGAATTAATGAATGAAGCTGCAAAAATATTATTGAGCTATCAGGATTTTAGTTGTTTCAGCAAATCAAACACACAAACTATGACTAATAATTGCACCATATCAAAAGCAGAATGGGTTGAAGAAAACAATGGTTTGGTTTTTCATATTACTGCCGATCGTTTTTTGAGAAACATGGTCAGAGCAATTGTTGGCACTTTATTAAAAGTGGGTAAACACGAAATAAATCCCGAAGAAATAAGGCAGATCATAGAAAGTAAAAATCGTTCTAATGCCGGTGTATCTGTTCCGGCTTGTGGTTTATATTTAACAAAAGTTGTTTATAAATTCCCACTGTAAGGGAATTAAAAGTATGGATAAAGTAAGCGGTAAAGCAGTCGATGTCAATGTCTTAAAAAGATTATTTAAGTATGTAAAACCATACCGGTCGTTTTTCTTATGGTCACTGTTTCTAACCATTGCATTAGCTGGTTTAGCTCCTTTACGACCCTTGTTAATTCAATATACACTTGATAAA
>JBASZP010000024.1:0-6562 GCA_049660965.1 Daejeonella sp.
TTTTAGAACAGCATCTTTTTTTTCTATTATGAATTTGAGTTTTTCATAGTAATCATCAGGGTCAATTTTTTGAAGGGATTTTATGATTAACTTTTCAGGTATGCGTTTTAGTTTAAGACCTTGTTTAATTTTTATTTTGCCCCATCCTTTAATCCTGAATTTCCCTAATGTATAGGCTAGAGCATACCGTTCTTCATTTAAAAAGTTCTGCTCTATTAATCCGGAAATTAATTGTTCTACCTCATTTTGGTGTAAACCCCATTCGTATAACTTATTCCGTAGTTCGTATTGTGATCTTTCCTGGTAGGCGCAATAGTGTTCAGCCTTTGTTTGGGCTTGTTGTTTGGTAAAAACCTTACGAACTAATTCCTTATTCTCCATCAGGGTATGAAATTCGTAAATAGTTTGCAACATTCTGTATATTTTGATGAAATTCGTAAAATATGAACCACATTTTATATTCTGTTACTGAACTGCAGAAAATTATTAGGGCAAAGCCGAGCATTAAAAACCCCGAAACAACAATTCGTACTTTATTAACAGATAGCAGAAAAATAACTGATACCGATCATGCACTCTTTTTTGCTTTAAAAGGGAAGAGGGATGGGCATACTTTTATTAATGAGGTTTATAAAGCAGGAATTCGGAGTTTTGTAATTTCGGATGCTAATTTTGATCATTCTATTTTTCCGGATGCTAATTTTTATCTGGTAGATGATTCATTAAATGCTTTGCAGGTTTTAGCCGTGTATCACCGGCATAAGTTTAATTATCCTGTGATAGGGATTACGGGCAGTAATGGAAAAACAGTAGTTAAAGAATGGCTTTTTCAATTACTCTCATCCGAATATACTATTGTTCGCAGTCCGAAAAGTTATAATTCCCAAATTGGCGTACCGCTTTCGGTTTGGCAAATGACGGATGAAAATGATCTGGCAATTTTTGAGGCAGGGATTTCTGAACCTGGTAAAATGGATCATTTAGAGAGAGTAATTCGCCCGACTATCGGAATTTTAACAAGCATTGGCCTCGCTCATGACGATGGTTTTGCCTCCACCGATGAAAAGATAAAGGAGAAACTGAAATTATTTGAAAACGCTGATCTGTTTATTTACCCCTTAAAGTATTTGAAGAATTATATAGGTAAAATACCCGGAAAAAATACATTTACCTGGGGGTATGATGAACACGCAGATTTGCAAGTTGATCTTAAAGAAATTAATTCCCAAAATCAAACAGTAAAAGCAAAATATAAGGGAAGGGAAGTACATGCAATTATTCCTTTTACAGATTCTGCCTCTATTGAAAATGCTATTACATGCTGGGCGACTATGTTGAGTTTAGGCTATGAGCCTGATGAGATCAGTAAAAGATTAGCGAAGCTTTTGCCCCTGGAAATGCGTCTGGAGCTTAAAAATGGCATTAACAACTGTTCTATAATAGACGATTCTTATAGTTTAGACCTGTCATCTTTAACTCTTGCTTTAGACTTTTTAAAACAACAGAACCAGCATCAGAAGAAAACATTAATACTTTCTGACTTTCCTGGCGAAAAAGCTGCAAGTTTAAAATTATATGAGCGGGTAGCACAATTACTAAAAACCAAATCGATAGACCACTTAATTGGAGTTGGTAAGCAAATTAGTTTATATGCCCATCTGTTTCCAATGGAAACCACCTTCTTTAGCGAAACGAAGCAATTGTTGGATAATTTTCACTCCTTAAAATTCTCCAATGAAACTGTGCTTTTAAAAGGTGCCCGTGTTTTTGAATTTGAAAAGATCAGCCGTTTATTAACCCAAAAAGTACATCAAACAGTTTTAGAAATTAATCTGAATGCATTAGAACATAATCTTAACTTCTATAAATCCAAATTAAAACCCGGCGTAAAGTTAATGGCCATGGTTAAAGCATTTTCATACGGAAGCGGCAGTTTTGAAGTTGCAAACCTGTTAGAATTTAACCGGGTTGATTATTTAACGGTAGCTTATGCGGATGAAGGAGTTGTGTTACGTAAAGCAGGGATTACTTTACCAATTATAGTCATGAGTCCGGATATGATGGCATTTGAAACGATTATAGAGAATAATTTAGAGCCCGAAATTTATAATACCCGCATCCTTAATGAATTTTTGGAAATACTTAGCCGTAAAGATTTACCATCTTATCCTGTTCATATTAAGCTGGATACCGGAATGCATCGCCTGGGTTTTATGGAAAATGAAGTGGATGAACTTTTGGAATCACTTAATCAGACAAAAAGACTACATGTTAAAAGTGTTTTCTCTCATTTAGCCGCGAGTGGGGATAAGGAACATGATGATTTTACAAAAAAACAAATTGATCAGTTTGAGTATTTATCAAAACGGATTGAAAAGGCAATAGGTTATTCATTTTTACGGCATTTAACTAATACATCAGGTATTAGCCGCTGGCCAAATGCCCAGTTTGATATGGTACGTTTAGGAATAGGACTTTATGGAATAGATAGTTCTTTGAACGGATCTCCTTTACAAACCGTAACTTCGCTGAAAACCAGGATATCACAAATTAAAGAAATCCCGGCAGGCGATACGGTGGGTTACAGCCGTAAAGGAAAGCTGCCCAATGGAGGTAAAATAGCAACTGTAAAAATCGGATATGCTGACGGATATCATACCGCTTTAGGAAACGGAGTGGGAAAAATGCTGATCAAAGGCAATACAGTTTCCACAATAGGAAAAATTTGTATGGAGATGGGTATGATTGATATTACAGGTTTAGACCTTGATGAAGGCGATGAAGTCATTGTATTTAATGATCAGATCAGGGTTGAAGATATCGCCAAACAATTAAATACAATTCCGTATGAAGTGCTTACATCAATTTCACAGCGGGTAAAACGCGTTTATTATTATGAATAAGATTTTTAGAGCTTTATTAAATTACCTGGTTAAAGGCGCCTTATTGATCCTGCCCGTAGGAGCCGCTGTTTTTTTTATTTTCTGGATATTCGCCAGTATTGATTCTGCACTTAACCTTAGTGATGTGATTTGGGTTGATGCAGCCGGCCGGCCCATGTATATTCCGGGTTTAGGCATTTTAACCGTACTAATTATTTTACTGGTTGCCGGTATTATAGTGACCAATTTTGTAACCGAACCTATTTATAACTGGTTTAACAGGTGGCTGAACAGAGTGCCCATATTCAACTTTATTTATACCTCGCTTAAAGATTTTGCAGAGGCATTTGTTGGCGATGAAAAGAAATTTAACGAACCGGTTTTAGTGGAGGTAAATGAATTTGGATTAAAAAAAATAGGCTTTTTAACCCAGAAAGATCTGTCTAAGATTGGTCTTCCCGGAGAAGTGGCAGTTTATTTCCCATTATCTTATTCTTTTGCCGGGCAATTATGTATTGTAAGCGCTGATAAAGTAAAACCACTTAAAATGACCGCGAGTGAAGCCATGAAATTTGTAGTTTCCGGTGGAGTTAGTCATTTAGAGCGTTAAAATCAGGAGATCTCTTATTCTATAATTGACTAAATAGTTTAGTATTTAAAAGTATATTTGAGAGTGCTTTCTCAAACCCCATTACGTCATATTGTCCATATTGATCTGGATTCCTTTTTCGTTTCTGTTGAGCGGATGAAAGATCCGTCTTTAAACGGAAAACCTGTTTTAATTGGCGGGTCAACAGACCGGGGAGTAGTTGCTTCCTGCAGTTATGAAGCCCGTAAATTTGGTATTCATTCAGCCATGTCCATTCGTAAGGCCAAAAGGTTATGTCCTCATGCCATTATTATTGGCGGCGATTATTCCGCATACAGTAATGCCTCTAAAGCCGTAACAGAAATTATCCGAAGTCAGGTTCCTTTATTTGAAAAAACATCTATTGATGAGTTTTACATTGATCTTACCGGAATGGATCGTTTTTACGGATGTTATCACTTAGCAACAGAATTAAGGCAAAAGATCATCAGGGAAACGGGTTTGCCCATTTCGTTTGGCTTATCTGCCAATAAAACCGTTTCTAAAGTTGCTACTGGTCAGGCTAAACCCAACGGGCAGTTATTTATAGAACATGGTACCGAAAAAGCTTTCCTGGCGCCATTACCAGTTTATAAAATTCCTATGATTGGAGAGAAAGCCTGTGAAACATTATATGGATTGGGAATTGCCAAAGTAGGAGAGTTGCAAAAACAATCTTTAGCAAGCCTGGAGCGTATATTCGGTAAAATGGGTGTGATGATGTTCGAAAAAGCAAACGGCATCGATCATTCTCCTGTTGAACCGTACCATGAACGTAAATCCATCTCCAGCGAACATACTTTTGATGAAGATACAACCGATGTTAAAAGTTTAGAAGAATTATTGGTTTCTATGACCGAGCAACTTGCTTACCGTTTGCGTAAAGAGTTTAAATCTGCTTCGTGTATAGCCGTAAAAATACGGTATTCCAACTTTGAAACCTTTAGTCAGCAAGTTAAAATACCTGCAACCCATGAAGATCATTTGCTTTTCCCGGTAATTAAACGTCTGTTCCACCAGTTATATCAAAAGGGCAGACCTGTCCGCTTAATAGGAGCCCGTTTAAGCCAGTTGAATGAGGGTTCGTTTCAGACCAATTTATTTGAAGGGCCAACCAGAAATAAATTATACGAAGCCTTAGATAAAGTGAACAGCAAATATGGAAGTAAAACCATTAGCAGGGCTGCAACCATGAACTATTCAAGCCGGGAATTTAATCCCTTTAACGGCAAAACATCTACGGATATGTAATTAATTCCATATTCATTGCTGTCAGGCGCTTTTTTGCTCTTCTGTATCAATATAATTTTCCGGTGTATAAGTTACCCGTGCAAAGTTTTTTGTGATTAATTCTGTATTGACGATCTTACCACTTTCAAATTTCAGTATTTTATCACGCCAAATTTCATTCTTACGGAAGAACTGTCCCCTGATCTTTAAAAACTGGTGTTCTTTCTCTATTACATGATAAGCATAATCAAGTTCTGTATCTATTCTGAGTTCGCCGTCTAAACATTTCTCTGTCAGCCAAAGGTTAATCTGGAAAGTATGTTCTGTATTATTGGTAAACTGGTAATCGCGGTAATTAAAGAAAACGGTTGCGCCGCTGCCAAAAGGCAAAACCCGTCCATCGTCCGGGAAAGGATCAAAAGAGTGATGATAACGTTCTGTAACCGTTAAAGGGCTATGGATAACCAGCCAGTGAATAAGGTTGGAGATCTGGCAGATACCACCTCCAATCCCGGCTCTCGCTTCTCCAAATGTTAATTCCATACCCAATAAATAACCTTTCCGTTTTGTAGGCAAGCCAACCAGTTTACAGAATGAAAAAGTTTGTCCGGGTTTAATAAGGATACCATCAATGTTTTGTAAAGCAAGGCGTAAATTGGTTACTTTATTAATTTGTAGATCCATATTATTTTCGCCCAGTTTTTTAAGTAAAACAGATTGGTGCTTTTTTATCCGGAAAGGTAGCTTGTCTGTTATTCGTTTGTCAGCGTATTTCTTACCATCTAAATACCAACTGATATAACGCCTGCATCGCCTTACCCAAACAGATATAAAGTATAAACTGGGATGCCGCTGGCTTAATAATTTTCGTTGTTTCACTATTTTTTAAGGGAATTTAATTTGGGTAAAGAAAGGAAATTTCACCGGTTAATTTATTTATGGAAATTCTTGCACCAAGCCTTCAATAAATTTCCATTCTTTATAATCCATTTTACATTCTTCAATTGCAGCTTTCGCTAAATCAACTGCTATTATATCAATTTTGAAATCAATTTCATAGATATTAATTAACAGGTTTTCTATTGCAGTACCCCATTCATTGTGTTCAATTAAGTCGTGTGCGTCTGCTATGAATTTATTTAGTAATTCTTTTTCTGTCTCCTGAAATTCATCAATAACTCTATTAGTGGAGCGCTTTCCCAAAGTTTCAATGTGTCTGACAAAATCCTTTATTTTTTCTTTCGGGTTCATAGTATTCAATTAAAATTAAGGGTATCTGTAATCTGCTTAAAAGCTCTTTATTTTAACCAAATATAGTTAATAAACAAAAATGATTGTTTGTCCATTGATGCTACTCCAATAAAGCAGGTTATAGTTTTTCCTTTTAATGAATTGAATTAGGCTATAGTAGCCTGAAAGTTTTGATCCGAAACTTTGAAGTTTTAGCTTGGGAATTTCAATTTGGGGTTTAGAAATTTCAATTCGCACCTGGAAATTCGAATCCGCACCCTGGGAATTGCAATCCATCTCTTCGAAATTATAATCCGGGTCTTATGAATTCAAATTCGGATTTTGTGATTTTCAATCCCCAACCTTGGGATTTGAATCATTTGTTTGCTGGAGAAAGATCATTTTAACTTTCTAACCAAAGAAATATCCTACCCGTTGGTTAAATTAAGTACTTTGAATTTTGATATGATTGATATTTCTGTCAAAAATAAATTTATTGATGAATTGAATGGTAGTCAGGGCAGTTATTTTGGCTAATATTCGTGTTCTAAAGCCATCAAAAGATTTAGCATAATTTCTTCTGATCATAAAC
>JBASZP010000025.1:0-12071 GCA_049660965.1 Daejeonella sp.
GAATGGATGTAATCCCGAAAAGCAAAAAGTAGAACTGGTTCAACAAAAAGTAGAACTGGCTCGATAAAAAGCAGAACTAGTTCTATAATACAGGGAATTAGTTTAGCTCTCCAAGTAAACTGGTTGAGTAAAATAGGGAATAAGTTCTCTAACTAAGAGAACTCACTATACAATGAAGCGAACTCGTTTAGAAAATCAGTCAACTAGTTTAGTCCCAAAGACAACCCGATCGCTTCCGGACACAACTTGTTTCCTTCATCAGGCAGCCAATTCTCTGATCAGGGGAACCACTTTACTTCCAATGGAAATCAGTTTAGCAAAAAACATAATCCGGTTCTCTCATAAAGCCTTTTAGTACGCTTCCAAACCTAAGGAGTTTACTCTAGGGAGTAACAAGTTCTCTATAACAGGGAACTGGTTTACCATTAGCGCTAAACTGGTTTAGTAAATTAGTAAAAAAGTTCTCTAATGCAGGGAATTAGTTTAGCTATCCTGGTAAACCAGTATAGTAAATTGGGGAACTGCTTCTCTAATGCAGGGAATTAGTTCACCTGTGCAAGTAAACTGCTTGAGTAAATCAGAGAACTATTTCCCTGATAAACAGAACTTGTTTTCTTCCAATGGAAACTGCCTGGGTAAATGTTAATATGCCCTGGTATTATAATCTGAGCAATCTATTGATACAATTTTCTAACCTTAAATTATACTTCGCTGAAAACAAGGGCCAAAGGAAAAAGGATTAAAAAACAGTATTGCTTTTAATCTATATATTTGCGATTAAAGGGGATAAAGCTTCGCATGGCCTAAGTGTTTGAGGCGGCTTTGCGTAAATGGGTTTTCTAAAGCATATGGTATATTCCATTAAGCAAACATGACAACATAAATGGAAATAGACAAACTTAAGACTTATCAAGAAATTGTTACTTATTTAGACAAAGAGCAACGTCCCAAACATCTATTATTTGGAAATGGTTTTAGTATGGCTTATGATAGTACCATATTCTCATATAACGCATCAAGTAAGTTTATTGAAGATACTGGCGATCCAATTGTTCAAAGCTTATTTCAGAGACTTAATACAAAAAACTTTGAGTTAATAATGCAACAATTAGATAATTTCTGTGAGATCGCTGAAATTTTTAGTGATGATAAAACTTTAGTTCCTAGGATTAAGGCGGTTAGTGAGAATCTCAAGAATAGTTTAATGGATGCAGTAAAGGAACTTCATCCTGAACACGTATTTAGGGTCCCAGAAGAAAAAAGTCAATCTTGCATAAAATTTTTGCAAGAATATTTATCTAAAGGTGGACTTGTGTTTTCCACCAATTATGATCTATTGGTATACTGGGTTTTAATGAGAAATGGAGCTTATAACGCAATTGATGGTTTTGGAAGAGATTTAGAAACTGATCTTGATAATGAGAAATATGTTGATGCTGAAGAATTAGAATATTCGGAATTAAGGTGGGGTAAACATAAAAATGAGCAAACTATTTTCAACTTACATGGTACATTACCAATTTTTGACACAGGCGTTAACATAATAAAAGTTGAATATGACACAGAACATTACCTGCTTCAAAATGTAAAAGACAGAATAGACAAAAAAGAATACCCAATTTTTGTAACAGCAGGAAATGGGAAAGAAAAGTTAACACATATAATGCATAATAAGTACTTGACATTTTGTTACGAGCAGTTGTGCAACATCCAGGGCTCACTAATAACTTTCGGTTTTAATTTCGGTGAGTATGATACCCATATAATTGATGCTATAAATGCTGCTGCGAAAATGGGACGTAAAATACCAGACAAATTGTGGAGTGTTTATATTGGAGTGTATTCTGATGACGACTTAAAACATATTCTTAAAATCAAAAATAAGTTTAAATATAAAGTAACTCCATATAATGCAAGGATTGCTAACATTTGGAACAATTAACCGAATAACAACAATGACTTGGCAAAAGGGGTTAACGAGCTTCATATGAACTTTAGTGCTAAAAAGCCGCCCATCACCAAGCCGAAAACAGTGTACAATATTTTGTGGATATACTCTAATAGTACAAGTTTTCTGATCAAATCTGTTTGGAATGAGTAAATTTGTCTAAAGTTGTTTTATTAGCACAAATAGTTTGACGATGGAAATCTTTGGTACAGACAATCATAAAATCATTCACGGAGATGCTTTAGAAGCATTACAGATACAGGTTCCGGACAATTCCGTGGACTTAATTTTTGCTGATCCTCCTTATAATATTGGCAAAAATTTCAACGGACACATTGAAAAATGGGCAACAGAAGAAGCCTATTTAGAATGGTGCTACAAATGGCTTGACTTATGTATTCAGAAACTAAAACCCAGTGGTAGTTTCTATGTAATGACAGCGACACAGTTTATGCCGTTTTTTGACATCTACCTTCGACAGAAATTAGACATACTATCAAGGATCGTTTGGAGTTACGACAGTTCGGGTGTCCAGGCAAAAAAGCATTTCGGTTCTATGTATGAGCCAATTCTGTTTTGTGTAAAAGACAAAAATAACTATACGTTTAATGCGAACGATATTTTAGTTGAAGCCAAAACAGGCTCAAAGAGAAAACTAATGGACTACCGTAAAACAGTTCCGACAGTTTATAACACAGAAAAAGTACCGGGAAATGTTTGGGATTTTGCAAGGGTTCGTTATCGTATGGACGAATATGAAAATCATCCAACGCAAAAACCAATAGTATTGCTTGAACGCATTATTAGGGCAAGTTCTAAAGAAGGCGATTTAATAATGGACCCATTTTCGGGAACATTTACAACTTGTCTTGTAGCAAAAGAACTGAACAGAAATTGTATTGGTATTGAAATACAAGACGAGTATGTAAAAATCGGATTAAGAAGATTACAATTAGTTGATGAATATAAAGGTGAAAAACTTCAAAAAGAAATACGAACCTTTGAAACAGAAAAATTGGCGACAAGCTACAACTTAAAATTATTTGAAGAGCCTAATGGAACATACCTTCACGGCTAATATAAAAGCAATTTTAGAAAATAAGTTTGGCAATGATGCAGACGAAATTTTCAAAAATAGTAATTTAATTCAGTACATAAATTTCAAAACACGTTCAGCAAACAAAGGCTCAAAAGCCCGCTCAAGCTTTGCCAATCTTTATGCTATTTATGTGTTAGTTGAAGATTATATTTATAATGATTTCGAGCAAAAAGGTACATATTCAGAATATGAAGGTTCAATTTATAGTAAACTGTTTATACGCCAGCGACAACTTCCGTTTGGCGGAAGTCTTCAAAATCATGCGCTGAACAATCGAATGAACGCAGAGTTTAAAAAGTATTTTCCAACATCGGACATCATCCCAATTTTAAGAAAGCTTGAGACAAACAGGTATTGGATAAATGAAAATTTGCTGAAAGTAAAAGCTGGTAAAACAGACTATAATTTATCTTCTGTTATCATCGAAATTATTGACGAATACACCAAAACAAAGCAAGACGCTTTTCAACGTTTTATAAAAGCATGTGAAGAGTTACAGGAGATTGAAGGTTCAAATCCTGATAAAGTTATTGAATTTATCAGCGGTTTACTTGCGCCAAATGTTGATGCAAGACTTTTTGAAATTGTAAGCTATTCAATTCTAAAATTCTATTATTATGACCAAGATATATTTTGGGGATTTGAAATCAATAATTTGACAAAAGAAAATTTAAAACTTTACAAGACAGGAAGAACAAATGCAAATGATGGCGGTATTGACTTTGTGATGAAACCGATTGGGCGTTTCTTTCAGGTAACTGAAACTCTTGATTTCAAAAAATATTTTCTTGATATAGACAAAATCCAAAAGTTCCCCATAACATTTGTTATTAAATCTGATGAAGCTATTGAAGAACTTTTGAGCAAAATAAAGGCTAACGCTAACAAAATTTATTTGGTGACAGCAATCGTTGATAAGTATATGGAGTGTATCGAAGAAGTTATCAATATTCCAATCCTGAACCAACGTTTTATTGACACAATTAAGTTGGGATATCTCAACAATATCTTAAATGAAATTATCACTCAAAGTAAAGTAGAATTTAACTACACAGACGCAGACGAACTTGACGATGAAGAATAAACGGCATATAATATGAATTTGAGTTTTAGCTTTCAATTTATCTTTAATCTATGGCTATGCAAAAGTTCAATAGCTTTTTCCCACCTGCCAAGCCCTAAACTGTTAATTATTCAACCCATTATTACCACATGATTAGAAGATATACTTTAAATACCCCTGCGGTTAAAAGACCAGCTGTGGGTATTCTTTATGACTTGCCCCATCTTTAAATTCTGTTGCATAAGTCAGTTTTAACATTTATCATTGGGCAAAATTTAAAGAGCCCTTAAATTTCACCATTTCATAGCATGAACGCCTTAATAACCCTGTCTGTTTTAGCCATTATTGTCCTCTACTTAGGTTTATTTAAAGCTAAAAATGCACTTCTGCCTGTTACCCTGATTGGTTTAGCGGGTGTTTTAGCCTTAACTGTTATGGAGTGGAACAGCAATGCCACGCCAATTTACAGCGGAATGATGCTGTTCGATAATTTCGCCATCGCTTTTACCGGTATATGCGTATTCTCAACTATACTCATTCTATTGATCTCCAAAGATTATTTTGAACGCATCAGCGAACATGTTGCAGAATATTATACCATTATTTTGTTTGCGCTGGCCGGTATTTTAGTAATGGTATCCTATCATAACCTTTCCATGCTTTTTATTGGTATCGAAATTATGTCTGTCAGCTTATACATACTGGCCGGTATCCGTAAAAAGGATTTTAAATCAAATGAAGCCGCGTTAAAGTATTTCTTAATGGGCGCTTTCTCCACCGGCTTTTTACTTTTCGGCATTACCTTAATTTATGGTGCTACAGGCAGTTTTGACCTTCAGGTCATAAAAGATTATGTGATCGCTCATCCAAAAGGAATTTCTCCTTTATTTTACAGCGGTATTCTTTTAATGATCATTGGCCTTTCATTTAAAGTAGGCGCTGCACCTTTCCATTTCTGGACGCCCGATGTTTATGAAGGCTCGCCCACATTAATTACGGCTTTTATGAGTACAGTAGTAAAAACCGCAGGTTTCGCTGCATTTTTACGATTGTTTTTAATGTGTTTTGCACCTTTACAGGATTTCTGGATGCCTGTATTGTTAGTCATCACAATCCTTACCCTATTTATTGGAAATATTACAGCCTTATACCAGCATAACTTTAAAAGGATGCTGGCTTATTCCAGTATTTCACATGCGGGGTATATGATGTTTGCTATCCTAGCATTAGGATTATCATCCGTTAACGCGGTATTTGTATATGCAACGGCTTATTCCATTGCCTCAATTATTGCTTTTGCAGTTTTGATATTGGTTCAGCGGCAAACAGGTTCAGCTAATTTTGAAGGTTTTAATGGCCTGGCCAAAAAGAATCCATTTATGGCTTTTACATTGACAATTGCCATGCTTTCTTTAGCAGGAATACCTTTAACGGCAGGTTTTATTGGTAAATTCATGATGTTTACAACTGCGCTTGGCGAGTACCAGCTTTGCCTGGTAATTTTAGCTGTTGTGAATGCCATTATTGGAATTTACTATTATTTAAAGGTAATTGTGGCCATGTATTTTAAAGATGCCGAACGTACAGAAGTAGCCGTTCCGGCCTATTTTAATTTGCTTTTAGGCTTCTCCGCGGTGTTAACTATTGTTTTGGGAGTATATCCCGGTTTTATTTCAAATCTGTTTTAAGTCCCCGATTTATAAACTTAATATTGTAGTTTTACAGATATTCAATTTATGTACGAGATCTGGGAATCGCTCCAACATCTTATTGATCCTGAAAAATTACTTAGAGAAGGTGGATTTTATGTGGTCCTTTTCGTGATTTTTGCGGAAACCGGTTTGTTTTTTGGATTTTTTTTGCCGGGAGATTATCTTTTATTCTTAGCCGGAATGTTCGTGGCAACAGGTAAACTGGATGTTTCCATTTATATCTTAATAATCGGATTAATAGCAGCAGCAACCTCGGGTAATTTTGTGGGATATTGGTTCGGTAAAAAAACAGGCCCGGTATTGTACCAGCGCAAGGATTCTTTTTTCTTCAAAAAGAGATTTTTAGAGGCCACAGAAAGATATTACAAAAAACAAGGTGCCTTCGCATTAATTATGGGCCGCTTTATACCCATTGTAAGAACTTTTGCACCAATTTTTGCGGGAGTAGTAAAACTTGATTTCAAAAAATTCGCTTTATATAATATTTCAGGCGCTGTAATCTGGGTATCATCCTTAACTTTGTTAGGTTTCTTTTTGGGACGCAGATTTCAAAAAGAAATTGACGATTATCTGCTATATATTATAATAGGCTTTATTGCAATTACTACTATTCCGCTTATTATGGCTTTTTTCAAAAGGAAGGTGAGTAGCAGAAACGTGAAGAATAATTAAACTAAAATGAGTAAAGACCACCCCTGGCACAATATTTCCCCCGGTAATGACATTCCGAATAGTGTTAACGCCATCATTGAAATTCCTAAAGGCTCAAAAGCCAAATATGAAATAGATAAAACTTCCGGCTTACTTAAACTCGACCGTGTTCTATTTTCATCTGTGATGTATCCGGCTAATTACGGATTTATTCCCCAAACTTATTGTGGTGATCATGATCCCTTAGACATTTTGGTGTTATGTTCCATTGATGTTTACCCCCTGTCTATTGTTGAAGCTAAAGTGATAGGTGTAATGCACATGGTTGATAATGGCGAACAGGATGATAAAATTATCGCGGTAGCAAAAAATGATATGTCTGTTAATCATATTGAAGACCTTTCAGAACTTCCCCCGCATACCATGATAGAAATTGTACGCTTCTTTAAGGATTATAAAATTTTGGAGCTTAAGAACGTAACCATTGAACATTTACTGGGTAAGCGTTATGCCCAAAAAGTGATCATGGAAAGTCTGGAGCTGTACAAATCTACTTTCCCTAACAAACAATAAAAAATGGGTTTTCAAATCTTTCTTACTTTTTTCCTGGTATTTCTGAACGGTTTTTTCGTAGCCGCGGAATTCGCCATTGTTAAAGTAAGAGCATCACAAATTGAAATAAAAGCTAAAACCGGTAGCCGTGTTGCTAAAATTGCCAAGCACATGACCCAAAATCTTAATGGCTACCTGGCAGCAACACAATTAGGTATAACGCTGGCATCTTTAGGATTGGGTTGGGTTGGTGAAGAAGTAATGGAACACATGCTGAGAAATTTCATGACCTTTATTGGTGCAAACCCGGAAATTATTAGTTCTTTTTCAAATACACTTGCTCCAATCATTGCATTTACTATCATTACTGTTCTGCATATTGTATTTGGTGAATTAGCTCCAAAATCAATAGCCATACAAAGGCCGGTAAATACCACCATGAGCATTGCATTGCCCCTGCATTTTTTCTACCTGGTTTTCCGCCCGTTTATATGGCTTTTAAACGGGTTTGCCAATGTGATATTAAAACTGATGGGAATTAGTACACTGGATGGACATGACTCTCATCATAGTTCGGAAGAATTACAGTATTTATTAGACCAGGGTAAAGAAAGCGGCGCATTAGATACCACAGAGCATGAGCTTATTAAAAACGTTTTTGATTTTAATGAACGTGTAGTAAAAAACATCATGGTTCCGCGTACCAAGATATCAGGTATAGAATTAAATACACCCCACGCAGAACTCCTGGATATTCTGATAAAAGAAGGTTATTCACGTGTACCCGTTTATGACGAAACGATTGATAAAATTGTCGGAATTGTACACGCAAAAGATATTTTACCACTATTGGCAAATAATAAGGAGTGTATTTTAAAAGATATTATCCGTAAACCTTACTTTATTCCTGAGACAAAAAAGATCAACGATCTTTTAAGCGAATTACAATTAAAGAGAATACAAATTGCTATTGTGCTTGATGAGTTTGGAGGAACAGCCGGTATGGTTACCCTGGAAGATATTGTTGAAGAATTGGTGGGCGAAATACAGGATGAATATGATGAAGAAAAACCTATTGTAGATAAACTATCCGACACAGAATTTATTATTAATGCAACCGCATCCTTATATGATGTGAATGAATATTTACCACACGATTTGCCCGAAGAAGGAGATTACGATACGGTAGCAGGTTTAGTTAGTGAAATATTTGGTAAAATTCCGGAAGTTGGCGAAACAAAAGAATTTAACGGCTATAACATTACCATCCTTAAAAAAGCCGGACAAAATGTGGAAAGCGTTAAACTTGAATTAGTCATTAATGAGGATGATGTTATTGATATCCATTGATCTTTAATTAAAGAAGCTAATACGATGCATCTTTTCTATACTCCGCAAATCAAGGCACTTATAAACGAAGAACATCATCTTAATGAGGAAGAAAGTAAACATTGTATAAAAGTTCTGCGCCTGCAAAAAGGAGATGAAATTTCTCTGATCAATGGTGTGGGCGGTTTATACCAGGCAATAATTACAGAACCCCATCCTAAAAAAACACAACTTAAAATCTTAGCCGTCCAGCAGGAATTTAAAAAGCGAAACCACTACCTCCATATTGCTGTTGCACCAACCAAAAATATAGAACGGCTGGAATGGTTTTTAGAAAAAGCCACAGAAATAGGAATTGATGAGATCTCATTAATTATATGTGATCGTTCTGAGCGTAAAGAAGCTAAAACTGAGCGTTTATTAAAGATTATTACAGCAGCAGTTAAACAATCCCTTACAGCCTATCATCCTAAACTGAATGAACCTGTACTTTTCAGATCATTCATTCAGCAAAGTTCCACTAAACATAAATTTATAGCGCATTGTGCGGATGATCAAAAGACCAGTTTAGAAGAATCCTTTTCTAAACATTCAGAATATTTAATTTTAATAGGGCCAGAAGGAGATTTTACACTTCCGGAAATTGAACTGGCATTATCTTATAACTTTACACCCATAAGTTTAGGGAATACCCGCTTAAGAACGGAAACTGCCGCTTTAGAAGCCTGCTTTGAAATCAATTACTTAAACAGATGAAGAAACTAATTATAAGTCTTTCTATTCTTAGTGCACTAATGCTCAATTTTACTTTGCCCGGCTATAAAATGGCAAAGCTTAAATATAATGGCGGTGGTGATTGGTATGCAAACCGAACTGCTCTCCCCAATCTCATTAATTTTTGCAATAAAAACTTAGGGACTAATTTCGATACCGATGAAGCAATTGTTGAAGTAGGAAGCGGGGATATTTTCAACTATCCATTTATTTACATGACAGGCCATGGTAACGTCACATTCTCGGACCAGGAAACACAAAACTTACGGAAATATTTAATGGGAGGAGGTTTTTTGCATATTGATGATAACTATGGACTCGATAAATTTATCCGTCCTGCAATGAAAAAAGTTTTTCCCGAACTTGATTTCACAGAATTACCTGCTAACCATTCCCTATATAATCAGAAATTTAAATTTCCCGGCGGCCTTCCAAAAATTCACGAACACGATAACAAACGTCCGCAAGGATTTGCACTTATTTATAAAGGGAATATGGTATGTTATTATACCTTCGAATGTGATCTGGGAAATGGATGGGAAGATGCCGGAACCTATCCCGGAGATACTGAAGAAACACGCCAAAAGGCATTAAAAATGGGCGCAAACCTGGTACAATATGCTTTAACCCGCTAAGTATGCTAAAAATCAACGTTAATGCTAAATACACTTTTGAAATAGAAACAAACAAACAGGGTACAACTATAAACTCAAATCCTGTTTCTGTAGATGTGCATAAAATTAATGAACACTCTTTTCATTTGCTATACCAGAATAAATCCTACCTCGCAGAAATCATCCGCTTTAATAAAGCTGAAAAAACCTGTACGGTAAAAGTTAATTCAAATACCTACAATTTAACTATTACTGATCAGTTTGATGAATTACTACATCAATTAGGTATAGATAACCTCAATACTGCTAAAATCTCAGAGCTTAAAGCACCCATGCCTGGCTTGGTTCTAAAAGTCTTGGTTGCCGAAGGCGATGAAGTTAAAAAAGGAGATAATTTGCTCGTCCTCGAAGCAATGAAAATGGAAAACATCATTAAATCTCCTGCCGATGTTAGGATCAAATCAATAAAAATCAACCCATCAGACAAGGTTGAGAAAAACCAGGTGATGATCGTTTTTGGTTAAAGGAATAAGAACCTCCTGTTCTCACAGCCCTGATAAAAATATATCTTTGCAAGATGCTAAACAATAAAAAAGTAAGAGTACGTTTTGCGCCAAGCCCAACCGGTGGTTTGCACTTGGGAGGTGTCAGAACAGTGTTATTTAACTACCTGTTTGCCCGTAAACATGGAGGAGATTTTATCCTCCGTATAGAAGATACCGACCAGAACCGCTATGTAGAAGGTGCAGAAAAATATATTACAGATTGTTTGGCCTGGTGTGGTTTAATTCCTGATGAAGGACCATTAACAGGCGGTTCGTTTGCTCCCTACCGTCAAAGTGAACGCAAACAAAATTACCGCCAATACGCAGAGCAATTGGTTAAGTCAGGTTATGCATATTATGCTTTTGATACTACTGAAGAAATCGAAGAACAACGCCAGAAAACTCCTAACTTTCGTTATGGGCAGGATAACCGAAACCTGCTTCGTAATTCATTAAACATGACATCCGCGGAAGTAAATAGTTTACTGGAACAAGGTATCCCCCATGTCATTCGTATTAAAATGCCAACCGATGAAACCGTATCTTTTCATGATCTCATTCGCGGCACCGTAAGTTTTGAAACCAATCTGGTTGATGATAAAGTATTATTAAAAGCTGATGGTATGCCAACCTACCATTTAGCCGTTGTTGTAGATGATTATTTAATGAAGATCAGTCATGCGTTCAGGGGCGAAGAATGGTTACCATCTGCACCTGTACATATTTTATTATGGGAATATTTAGGATGGAAAACCGATATGCCTCAATGGGTGCACTTACCACTAATTTTAAAACCAGATGGTAATGGTAAATTAAGCAAACGTGATGGCGACCGCCTGGGTTTTCCAGTTTATGCGATGAATTGGAAAGATCCTAAAACAGGAGAAATAACCCGTGGTTTCCGGGAAATGGGCTATTTGCCTCAGGCATTCATCAATATGCTGGCCTTATTAGGCTGGAATGATGGAACCGAACAGGAAATATTTACACTTAATGAATTAATTGAAAAATTCTCTATTGAACGCATCAGTAAAGCAGGCGCAAAATTCGATTTTGAAAAAGCCAAATGGTTTAACCACGAATACATTAAACGTGCAGAAGTAGCAGATATCAAATCCCAGATACTGGATATTTTAAAAGAAAAAGAGATCAATATTGCCGATAATGATTATTTGGATAAGGTGATCCCATTAGTTAAAGACCGCTTAACCTTTCTCCAGGATTTTTGGAAGCAAGCCTGTTTTTTCTTTAAACAACCCAAAGAGTATGATCTGGATTTGGTAAAACCTAAATGGACAGAGGAAAAAGCAGATTTTTATACTACATTGATCAGTAAATATGCAGATCTGAAAACGTGGGAATCCTCTGAACTGGAAATCCTGTTTAAACAACAGGCAGAAGAAAAGAATATGAAAGCAGGCGAACTTTTACTTCCTTTCCGTATTATGCTGGTGGGAGGTAAATTTGGTCCGGTAGTTTTTGATATTGCAGCCTTAATTGGTAAAGAAGAAACAATTTCAAGAATTAAAAAAGTGTTAGAAGTATTTTAGCCCTTGTTGATAACAATTTAGAGTAGACTATATTTTGTGTTAAGATTTAAGAGGAAATCCTTTTTATTTTACTCCTCCATTCAGTAAAATAAAAAGATTGCAACAGAAAGCCCAGTTCATCTAAAAGGAACACCCCGAGCAGTCAGAATTAGAATAACCTTTTTTAATTAACTAATGGTATTAATAAGGGCTGGGCAGACAGAACGGCGGGCCGGGAGCATGGCCTGTGGGTGG
>JBASZP010000026.1:0-2052 GCA_049660965.1 Daejeonella sp.
AGTTTAAAGTTGATTTGTTGTATTTGCTTGGCAAAATCCACAGAAAGCAAGATAAATTAGAATTATCGTTTAAGCACTTTTCGCTTTCAAAAATAATCCGTCAATCGGAAGAATGGAAAATACCGCAAAAATTGTTTGACGAATTAAGGACTTTTTCGTTCCCAGAAGTTCAGCAAACAGATTTCATAAATCTAAAAAATGAACTTCAAAGATATTGGGATACATTTACACCACAACAGCCGAGACCAACTATAAATAATAATAAACAACAGACAGGTAAAATAGACAAGATTTTACATAATGACGATAAAGGTGCGGACGGATATATCAAATACGACAATAATAAATCTATATATTTCAGACTTCAAGCAACAGACGAACTAATAAAAAGTCTTATCATTGGGCTTGAAGTAACATTTAAAATTTTACCACCAAAAGAGGACGGAAAAAAGGAAAGAGCAGTAAACATTAAACAAAAGAAATGACATTGAAACAAGAAGGGCGAACAGCTAACAAGGTATTGGCAATAGGCGGGCTGAACGGCTTCGTATCAACGGAAGTACAAAATTCAACTTTTGTTCTACGTATCAACAGTAGTGCTAAAAATCCCGCCCATCGCCAATACCAGAAACGTTATGTAGGATTAAAAGTAAACCTACTGTAAAATAAAAGGAATCAGTTAAAATGTTAAACTGTGCTTTAGAATACCAAAATGGACTCGGAATGTTTACATACCACTGTCTATGTTCTAAGTACAGGTTGGTTATTAATTTATTTATTAATCATTTAAAACTTTTCAATTATGAAAACACAAAACATTTCAGAACTGATTCCTTTAAACGGGCTATGTTATTTAGTGACTTACATTGAGTGTGACACTAGTAACAAAAATTGTATTAACTGCAAGTCTAGTACTAAAATACTAGTTGATTGCTCGTTGTGTAATTGTTGTAAAGACGATTAACACTTAGCCTACTTGAAGTACCAACAAAAAGTAGGCTATTTCCAAACTGAAAGAATAGAGTTTTAAAGATAAAAATTCCATCAGTGGTGGGATAGTTAAAAGGGATACTATAATTCTCTTATTAATTACTTCAAAATTCAAATAGAAATGAATAGTAGAAAACCACATGTTTTATCACCTTTTGTAATTATCAATGGTGTTTGTTGCGAACTCCTATGTGAACAATAAAACACACCGCTTTGTGATTGTAAAAATATAACTTATAACCCAAGAGATTGTATAAATTGCGGAAATTGTAAAAACAACTGATGATTCTCTCCTACAATGTAAAATTGTAGGGGAGTTTAATTAACCCACTTAAAACTCTAAACTTTCAAATATATTTTGCTTAACTTTTTAAACAAATTTTCATGAGTAAACAAGACGTATTTTATCAAAACATAATATTTCCATCTTTTTTAGAATTTAGAGAAACGGTAAAACTTAAATTAGAAGAACATAGTATTTTATCTTATTTTATAGATGAAAATGGCAAATTTAAATCACCTGTAGATATTAATAGACCTAATATAGCTGATTGTCCATTAACAAGTTTATCACCTAAATTTCAAGCAGAATACAGTGAAATTACTCCTGAAATTATCACTTTGCTTGCAGCTTTTCAGGAAGAGACATTCTCGCTATGGCTTCATCAAGAGAAATAAAATTATCATCATGATATTTCTTTAACGCTTTTAATAAGTCCTCAACATATACATTTGATGTACAACTGTATCCTGTATCTAAACCAAAACTAACAGGATACTTTCTATTACAATCATCTAAATATATATAAGTATTTCCTATTTGTATAAATGCTAAACCCACATTACTATTTTCTTTCATTATTTTTTTAATTTTGTACTTGTAAATAAACAAAATAAAACCCTACATAACATGTGTTTTAACGTCATATCTGTTATCACAGATACAGACGTAAAGCACTCGACGTTACAAGCAAGCCTTACAGACGACACAACAACGACCAAACGGACGACTTTAAACATTAAATGAAACGCTAATTTTGACAGGTGACCAACATACAGACC
>JBASZP010000027.1:0-2225 GCA_049660965.1 Daejeonella sp.
ACAATGCAGTTTCTGCAATCCATAACTTTTCCAGATGCAAAACGGACTTTTACAAAAGACGTTTTGATGCGTATTGACCTTTTTAAACTGGCTCAAACTATTGACAAAGTATCATTACAAAAAGAACTGAATTATATAAACGAAACATACAATTTCAACTTGACTTTGGACTTTTGGTGCGACTTCATAAACGAAATGACACCGATACAAAGCGGACAAATTGAATTGTTTGCATAAACTGACCGAAAGGCACTGTGCATAACAAAAGTATTTGCAAAAGCAGGGCTGGACATCGTAACATCAGCTATGTGCAAGCATCAGCAGCGGTTCGGGCACGACAATCAATGTTCATCATTAGTTCTTAACCTCAACAACATATTTTCAATTGGGCATTTGTACCGGGCTGGACAATCAATGAATTCCCTGCCTTCGCAAATACTCGAACGTTGTACGCTATTAATTCGACTCTCTTCTATATGAAATACATTAAACAATTAGACGGCCTAAGAGCTATTGCAGTAATTCTTGTAATAATTAGCCATTGGATACCAACGACCAATTTAATTAATAGAATACCTAACGGAGCAATTGGAGTTGATATATTTTTTGTACTAAGCGGGTTTTTAATCTCAAAGATTTTATTTGACAATAAAAACAGAGCGGAAGAACTAAATATTCCAAAATCTACATCAATAAAAAATTTCTATGTAAGGCGGACGCTAAGAATATTTCCAATTTACTATTTGACCATCTTTATATTACTTCTATTCTCAAAATACACAGGAACCAATATTCAATCAGCTTTTGTTTATTTTTTAACCTATACCTCAAATTTCTATTTTTTTGATATTCAAGGTTGGGACGGTATGGTTTCCCATTTGTGGTCTTTGGCGGTGGAAGAACAGTTTTACTTAATTTGGCCTTGGGTCATTTTATTCAGTAACAAGAAATACTTTCTGCACATAATTTCAATTTTCATTTTTATAGGTGTGTTAAGCCAATATTTAATGAGCGGTGTAAAAATGAGCTCTGTTTTAACATTTACGTGTTTCGATGCTTTTGGTCTTGGTGCATTTCTGTCATGGATAATCACGTATGCACCTGATAAATTAAAAAGATTCTATGTAATTATTTCTGTGGTTTCGGCAATCTCGTTTTTCTTGTTTATAGTTGGAGCAATTCAGAATAAATGGACAGTTATCCCATTTAGAACATTAGTATCCTTTATAACCTTATGGATAATTACCTACATAATAATTAATCGTGAAACAAATTCCTTGAAGTTTAAGTTTATTCTAAACAACAGGGTACTTATTTTTTTAGGAAAGATTAGCTACGGACTTTATTTATACCATAATATAATTCCCACATTGAATTCAAAGATTATCAATATATATATAAACCCATTATTGCCTGACATATTATATAAGAAGTATTGGGGGCAACTGTATCTTTTGGAAAATAGCATTTTATTAGTCGCAATTTCTTGGCTTTCGTTTATTTTAATAGAGAAGCGATTTCTAAACTTAAAGAAATATTTCGATTATCAAAAGGACAACAGCGTACAACAAAAGTATTTGCAAAAGCAGGGCTTGACAATGTAACATCAGCTATGTGCAAGTATCAGCAGCAGTTCGGGCTCGACGTTCAATGTTCAGCTTTTGTACTTAACTTCAACAACATATTTTCAATTGGGCATTTGTAACGGGCTGGACAATCAATGAATTCCCTGCCTTCGCAAATACTCGAACGTTATATTCCATTTTATGACACCGAAACAACTGAAAATAATTCTTCAAAATGCGATCGAAAACGATAATGAAGAAGAATTGATAAACTATCTTGGCTTTGAAAACTCAGGTAAAATAGACAGCGATCATTATGACTTAATAGAAAAAGCTCTTTTGGGAACCTGGCATCAACAACACGAAGATTTAGTGAATACAATTTATTTAGAGAATTTAATTGACGACCGGTTTGTTGAACCAATATTACAGATTGCTGTCGATAAAGATACATATAGACTATTTGATTTTGATTTGGAGCCCACTTTAAGAAAATGTGTACACGCGTTGAAAACAATTAATTCAAAGAAATCGCATAAAGCCTTGGAGAAATTAAAAAGTTTGAAAAACGAAAATATGCAGTATGCGCTAGAAATGTATAAATAAAGACGGCATATAATAACTAAGCTTTCGTTGCGTCCGAAGGACGAAGAATGAATC
>JBASZP010000028.1:0-1810 GCA_049660965.1 Daejeonella sp.
ATTGATAATTGATACCTGAAAGATTGAATACAGATAATAGCGACCGTAGAAATTTTCTTTCACCCAATGTTCCAGCAAGATTTCTTGCTTTCCCACCTAAGGCATCGCCTTTTGTGAGAAGGTAACGATAAACAAGTTCGTCAACAAAGTTATCACCAGCAGGCTCAAGGAATTTTTCAATTAACCCTACGATTGCAAGAGTTCTGTCTTCCTCGGTTAAGTAGTTTAAGGCTTTGTCAGAAAGTCCGGAAGCTGTTAACAGACCAACTTGTAAATCTTTTATCTTTAAAAGGTCTTTAGGTTTCTTTGCTTTTGAAGCAAATGTTTTCAACGCTTTTGCTTCTTCAATATAAGGAATGGCAATATAGTTTTTCTCCAATGCCATTGCAATGAAACCCGCCCTCGTTTGCTCTCTTGATGTAACTAAATCGTCTGCTGATTTTATAGAGGTAGCAGTCTTTATTTTTTTTGCCATAAGTAAACACATTTGCGGACTTCGGTTCGTCCATAGTTCCCCATTTGCTGGCTGCTATTTCCTTTGCCCTTAGGTAATACAAAAATTTTATTGATATTGTACCCAAAGTTTTCTGCAAACTCTGATAAAATTAAGTCTACTGGAATTTCTTCTCCGCCATATCTTACATTATCGTTTACCATTACGCAATAGCCGCCCTTTTTTGTAATTCTTGCCATTTCATAAATCACAAAACACATTTCAAAGAAATAGTTTTTAACCATTCTGGCAATATTGCTATTATTCAGTTTTTCAAGTTTGTTAAGCTCATCAAGTATTGAGTTAACCTCGGTCATTGCTGATGAACTATTGTAAGCGTTCAAAACTTCTTCAAATGCCTTTAGTTCTCCAATTGATTTATAAAATTGTTTTAAATGGTCAACCTTCTCTTTATTTTCAACAGTACAAGAAAGCATTGTTTGGCGAAGATTGCGGACTTGGTCATTATTGTTGCCTAAAAAAACCAACTCTAAAGCATAAGTTCTTGTATAGTCATACCGATTGCAATATGGTGGAGATGTAACAATAAAGTCAAATGAATTGCTCTTTAATTTGGGAAGCTCTTCAAGACATGACCCCGAAATAATATTAACTGGTTTTTTTTCATGTCCATTATTTTCAAATTGTTCAAACAATGAAGTTGATTGAACTGGGGATAAGTCATGAACTATATGTTGAAGTTTATTTTTTACTGCATCTTGGAAGCTCAAAATTTTTCCTTTGTCAAACGGTTTGCCGGCAAGTTCTCTTTTTGACCTATAATCCCAACGGAGATATTGCCCGTCTTTTCTGGTGTAACTTATTTCTTCTAAAACAGAGAATGCGGCAAATTTTAAAACAGTTTGTATTTTTTTGTCTTTGATGCCGGAGCAATAGGAGAGGTACTTATTTAAGAAAACCTCGGTTTCATCAGGGAAAGCATCTTTTGTAATTGAAATATGATTGATATGGTTGCTGTATTTTTCAATTTTGGAAACTTCTACCCACAAGTTTTTTACAACATTCTTCAATTTATTTGTGTCAATGTTGTTGAGAGCTTCTCTTGTTTGCATTACGAAAGTTCCGACAGGCAAAAGCTCAATTCCGTGAGATTCCCACCCAAGCTCTTGCCCAGCAAAAAGTGTCGTACCTGCACCTGCGAATGGGTCTAATACCTTACCAGGCTTGGGAGAATATTCCGAAAGAAAGTATTTAACCAAAGAAGATGAAAAGCCTTCCTTATACTTGAACCATCTGTAAATAGGTTCATCCTTGTTTGCTTGAAAACTAACGACTTTACGGCTCAAATTATAAGCT
>JBASZP010000029.1:0-4940 GCA_049660965.1 Daejeonella sp.
CGGGGAATACCGTTTCAAACTTATCATCTACACGTGCATTGCGGGATGTAACCGAACGTTTGGGCGGAACATATTACGCGGCGGCAGTAGGAGAGGTGAACGTGGTTAATAAAATGAAAGAAACAAACGCTGTAATTGGCGGCGAAGGAAATGGCGGGGTTATTTATCCTGAATCGCATTATGGCCGCGATGCTTTGGTAGGTATCGCCTTGTTTTTAACTCACCTGGCAAAATTCGGTCAGTCTGTTTCTATGTTAAGATCTTCCTATCCGGCTTATTTTATCTCTAAGAATAAGATCACGTTAACCCCGGAAATGGATATTGATGCTTTATTACTGAAAGTAGAGAAAAAATACAGTAAACAACCACACAGCACCATAGATGGTTTAAAAATAGAATTTGACGACCAGTGGGTCCACCTTCGTAAATCAAATACAGAACCAATTATTCGTATTTATTCTGAAGGCGGTTCTGAAACAGTTGCGGATAATTTAGCTAAAAAGATTATATCAGATATTAAAGAAATATTGAACCTGAATGATTGAATGACTGAGGGATAGAAGGATGGAATTAGAGAATGACTGAATGATTGAAGGATAGAATGAAGGAAGAAATGAGCGAATGATAGAATGACTGATGGGTAGAATGATAGAATGAATAAGGATAGAAGGATGGATGTTAATTTAAAATTAGAACCTAAAAAGCATTCTTTCCTTCCTTCATTCTCTCATTCCTTCCTTAAAAATTAAAAATAACCTGAACTATGGATTTAGATAAAATACAATTTGTAGAAGCATTTAAAACGCGGACAAAGTTGTTTGTTGTGGATAATATTCGTTTTTTTCGTACGTTGCCAAAAACAGAAGAAGCTAAGATTTTAGGCAGGCAGTTGCTTCGTTCGTCTTCATCGGTTGGCGCTAATTACAGGGCGGCATGCAGGAGCAGGTCAAAAGCAGAATTTTTTTCAAAAATGAGTATTGTAGTTGAAGAAGCTGATGAATCTGTATTTTGGATGGAAATTATGATCGAAGCCAATATCGTTTCTCAAACTAATATGGAAAAATTATTAAAAGAAGCCAATGAAATCTTAGCCGTAGTTTCCACAGCCAGAAAATCAGCATCAAACAAAAGATAATTATGTATTCATTCAATCATTCATTCAATCAATCAATCAATCATTCATTCAATCATTCATTCAATCATTCAATCATTCTCTCCTTCATTCATTCATTTTGTCCTTCTATCATTCTATAATTTAAAAAAACAAAGCTATGCGTATATACCTTGATAATGCAGCTACCACGCCAATAGATAAAGAAGTTTTAACAGAAATGTACCAGGTAATGGAAACCCACTACGGAAATCCTTCATCTATACATGCTCACGGACGTGAAGTACGTACCATCATTGAAAAAGCACGTAAAACAGTTTCTGGTCTTTTACATGCTTCGCCTGCGGAATTTTTCTTTACTTCAGGTGGTACTGAAGCAGATAATATGGCTATTCGTTGTGGTATAATTGATCATCAGATTAAACATGCTATCACTACCCGTATTGAACATCATGCCGTTATACATACTTTAGAAGCTCTCGAAAAAGCAGGAAAAGTAAAACTTAGTTTTGTAAATATTGATCAAAAAGGGAATGTAGACCTGCATCACCTGGAAGAACTTTTAAAAACGAATGAGCGGAGTTTCGTTTCCTTAATGCATGCTAATAATGAAATTGGAACTCTGACAGATATAGAAGCAGTAGGAGATATTTGTGAAAACTATAATGCTATTTTTCATAGTGATACGGTACAAACGGTAGGTCATTTTAAGCATGATCTAAGCAAGCTGAAAGTTCATTTTTTAGTTTGTGCCGCACATAAACTACACGGGCCGAAAGGAGCGGGCTTTTTGTACATTAACCATAAAATCAAAATAAACCCCATGATATTTGGCGGTGCGCAGGAACGCAATATGAGAGGCGGAACAGAAAATGTATATGGTATTGTGGGTTTAGCAAAAGCTCTGGAGTTATCTTACCGGGAAATGGAGAAACATCAAATGTATATCCAGGAATTAAAATCTTACATGAAAGATCAACTGCTTGAAAAAGTGCCGGGGATAGCATTTAACGGTGAAACGGCTAGCGATAAAAGTTTATATACGGTTTTAAATGTATCGTTCCCGGAAATGGAAATGGCCGAAATGTTACTTTTCAGTTTAGATATTGCCGGTATTTCCGCTTCGGGCGGTAGCGCATGCAGTTCAGGAACTAATATTGGTTCGCATGTTTTAACCGGTATTCAGGCTAATCCAAATCGTCCGTCTGTACGTTTTTCATTCAGTAAGTTTAATACAAAAGAAGAAATAGATCAGGTAATAGAGAAGATCAGGGAAATATATCTGGTTAAAGCATAATTTTTAAATTCATAAACAGTTATGGTTTTAAATCATATTTATCATACTATTTTTCTATCTTGTTTAAAAAACAATATAATATGGAACGAAGATCTTTTCTTAAAAACACGGGTATTTCTTTAGGATTATTAGCGCTGATGCAAAACAAAAGTTTGGCTGAATTTTTAGCAGACCCAACATATAAAATAAAACTCCTTCGTAATAACGTAGGGGGTTTTTTCTGAAAAAGGCGGAACTATTGCCTGGATGGTTAACAAAACAGGGATTGTTGTGGTAGATTCACAATTCCCTGGTTCGGCCAACCATTTAATTGCAGAACTTAAGAAGAAATCACAAAACCCCTTTAAATATCTGATAAACACCCATCACCACGGAGATCATACCAGTGGTAATCTGGTATTTAAGGATGTCGTAAAAAATATGGTTGCACACAGCAATTCACTGATCAATCAAAAAAATGTGGCTGCTTTGCAAAAAACAGAAGAAAAACAGCTTTATCCTAATATTACCTTTACGGAAGAATGGAAAACTAAAGTTGGTTCTGATCTGATAAAAGCACATTATTTCGGAGCAGCACATACTAACGGCGATTCAATTATTCATTTTGAAAATACCAATATAGCTCACCTGGGCGATTTAGTGTTTAATCGTAAGTTTCCCTATATAGATCGTACTGCCGGTGCAAATATTCAAAGCTGGATACAGGTGCTGGATAAAGTAGTAAATAAATTTGATTCGGATACCCTTTTTGTTTTCGGCCATGCAGCCGACCCTGAAAAAATAATAGGAACTAAGGAAGATATTAAAGCTATGCAGAATTACCTGGATAAATTATTGATTTTTACAGGTAGTGAAATTAAAGCGGGTAAAACAAAAGAAGATATTTTAAAGAATACGGTAATTCCCGGGGCCGAAGATTTTACGGGAGAAGGAATAGAGCGAAGTTTAACGGCTGCTTATGAGGAATTGACCGGTCAATAATTTTAATTTTCCATCATCCTCATAAATGAGCTTAGTTTTGTTTTCATTTCCCTTCTATCCACTATAAAATCTAAAAAACCGTGTTCTAACACAAACTCCGCGGTTTGGAAACCTTTGGGCAGATCCTTTTTAATAGTTTCTTTAATAACCCGGGGACCTGCAAAACCAATTAATGCACCCGGTTCAGAGATATTGATATCGCCCAACATGGCGTAAGATGCGGTAACACCACCGGTTGTCGGGTCTGTTAATAATGAGATATAAGGTATTTTTGCTTTGCTTAATAAGGCTAATTTAGCGGATGTTTTTGCCATCTGCATTAGTGAAAACGCCGCTTCCATCATTCGTGCCCCGCCAGATTTTGAGATCATGAGGAAAGGAATTTTGTTTTCAATACTGTAATCTATAGACCGTGCTATTTTCTCGCCAACTACAGATCCCATTGATCCGCCGATAAAAGTAAAATCCATACAGGCAATAATCAGCTGACGGCCATTAATTTTGCCCACACCAGCTCTTATCGCATCATTTAAGCCGGTTTTTAAATAACTTTCTTCCAGTCGTTCTTTATAGGTTTTTGTATCTGTAAAAACCAAAGGGTCGCCTGAACGTAAATTTGCAAATAGTTCGGTAAACTGATTCTCATCAAATAAAATTTCAAAGTATTCTTTTGAACCTATCCGCAAATGATAGTCGCAATACTGGCAAACATATTTGTTTTCAACCTGCTCAGCATAATGCAAGGGTTTTTTACAATTCGGACATTTATTCCAAATACCGTCCGGCGCCTCTTTCTTATCTTCTGTGGAAGTAATTATTCCCTTTTTATCTCTTTTAAACCAGGCCATTAGTTAACATGAATGTGTGGGGTGCAAATTAACGAAAATTTTAAGAAAGGAGTTTAACACAAGTTAATACATGAAGTGTTATTTTAAATACTCAAAGGCTTTGGTCTTGGAAGTAAATTTTATAATTTCGGCAATCAATACTAAACTTATACAAATGAATTTAAAAGACTTTAAAGGTGTATTACATGGCGATGCTGTTCAGGAATTATTTGAAGCGGCTAAAAAGCACCATTTTGCTTTACCCGCTGTAAATGTAATTGGAACCAATTCTATAAATGCGGTAATGGAAACAGCAAAGGCTGTAAATTCACCCGTAATTATTCAGTTATCACAAGGTGGCGCACAATTTTATGCAGGCAAATCTTTAAATAATGATCAGCAGCAGGCTTCTGTTTTAGGTGGAGTATCTGCAGCCAGACATGTTCATTTATTAGCAGAAGAATACGGTATTGCTGTCATACTACATACAGATCATGCGGCTAAAAAACTGCTTCCATGGATAGACGGATTACTGGAACACGGGGAACAATTTTTTGAACAACAGGGAAAACCTCTTTTTTCATCACACATGCTTGACCTTTCTGAAGAGTCAATTCAGGAGAATATTGAACTATCAAAAAAATACCTTGCACGCATGAAAGCAATGGGAATGACACTTGAAATTGAATTAGGGGTTACCGGCGGGGAAGAGGATGGCGTAGAT
>JBASZP010000030.1:0-2968 GCA_049660965.1 Daejeonella sp.
ATAATAAGTTTGCCTATTTAATGGAAGAAATGACCGGCACGGTAAAAGCATTTACCTATAATAACGGGCAATTAAAGCAGCTGCAAACCATCTCATCGCACCCGGCTAATTATACCGGCGCAAAAGGCTCGGCAGACATTCATGTTTCACCAGATGGTAAGTTTTTGTATTGCAGCAACCGCGGCGAAAGTAATACCATTGCTATTTTTTCTGTAAACAGGAAAACAGGAAAATTAAAAGCCATCGGCTATCAATCAGTTTTAGGTAAAACACCCCGTAATTTTAATTTTGACCCAACGGGTAATTACCTTTTGGTAGGCAATCAAAACAGCGATGAGATTGTAATTTTTAAAAGAGATACAAAAACCGGGCTTTTAACCGATAGCGGGCAGCGCATTGCGGTGGGTAAACCGGTTTGTTTAAAATGGGTGACGATAAAATAAATACTAAAAAAAATTTGGGAGAAATCTATCAGCCCTTATCTTTGCACTCCCAATAAAAAGGGAGTTTAGCTCAGCTGGTTCAGAGCATCTGCCTTACAAGCAGAGGGTCGGCGGTTCGATCCCGTCAACTCCCACAAACGGCCTCGTTTAGCGAGGCCTTTTTCTGTTTTTAACTTTCACCTAAAACTATTTACACAGAGTGAGGTATTCTAACGGGCAAATCTTATTTTCGTTTATCATTATACCTTATACCAAAACTATCACCATGAGCCGTTTTTTTGTTATCCTTCTTACTGCCACCGTTTCCTTGTTTTTTAATGCCTGCCAGAAAGAACCAGATCCAAGAGAAATACAGGATGCGGTTTATGATTGCAAAGTATCTTCTGAATATTATTATGGAAATGGGAACGGAGTCGTAACAGATTCTTTTACGTATCAGTACAATGGCGATCAATTGACCCGGATTGATATATCTGATGGCAGCTATCTGACTTATGATTATGCCAATAATAAACCAGTAAAAAGAAACATTTTTGTAGGAGGCACTTTAGAAGGGTACGAAACCTATCAATACAATAGTAATGGCCTATTAACGGTTATTCAATTATATCTTTCAGCCCAATCTCCAAAACCAGATTATGTGTATGAATTCGCTTATTCAGGCAACAACCTCACTAAGTTCATAATCAAATACGACACCTCCCTTAATGGTCAGGGCCAATACATTTTAGAGTACGAAAACTTGTATAAGTATACCGGATCAAATATTTCTCAATCCATTGAAAATTATTATAGTTATTACTATCCATCTCTTCAATATGCGGATACCACAATTTATACATACGATACAAAGCCTAATTATTTTAAGAAACCTACAGGTAATGCATTAATCAGCGACTATGTGTTTAGCGATTATGATGGCATTAGTGTAGCAATTGTAACATCTGCTAATAACGTAATTTCAATTTCAGACAACAGTGGAAACTACCCGCTGGGGCATGTTGTAACAGAAAAAGGATATTTAAAGGAGTTTAGCTTTAACGGAATACTTTTAACATCGTATAAATATTTGTGCAAATAATCATAATCTGCATAAATTATTTTCCAGCGGTGTAAATTCTTTTTGGCTTTACACCACCTCCCCCTCCAAATCATAATCGTATGCCTTGGTAATGCGGGCATTTACAAATTCTCCAATGGGCAATTTTTTATCTGATTGCAGTATTACTTCATTATCTACTTCCACACTGTCAAACTCTGTGCGGCCCAAATAGCGGCCAGCTTCTTTTTTATCTATAATCACCTTAAAGGTCTTACCTACTTTTTCCATATTTTTCTCCAGCGATATCTCCTGCTGCACTTCCATAATTTCCTGCGCCCGTTCCGCTTTTTCTTCGGCAGGCACATCATCCACTAAATCGTGGGCACTGGTACCTTCTTCATGACTGTATTGAAAAATGCCCACCCTGTCAAAACGCTGGCGCTGTAAAAACTGTTTCAATTCTTCCACATCATCCCTCGTTTCGCCCGGAAAACCAGTAATTAAAGTGGTACGCAAACAAATGCCCGGTACTTTTTCTCTTACCGCCTGCACCAGTTCTTCCATTTCTTCGCGGGTTATCTGGCGATTCATCGCCTTCAGCATATTATTGGCGGCATGCTGCAGTGGCATATCCAGGTAATTGCAAATATTATCCCGCTGCCGCATCACATCCAATATCTCCAGCGGAAACTTTGAAGGGTATGCATAATGCAACCGTATCCACTCCAGCCCTTTTACATCGGCCAGGCGGTTCATTAAATCGGGCAATGTGCGTTTTTTGTACAGGTCCAATCCGTAATACGTTAGCTCCTGTGCAATCAGCATCACTTCCTTTACCCCTTTTTTAACCAGCGCTTCGGCTTCTGCCACCAGTTCTTCCATAGGTTTGCTTATGTGGCCGCCACGCATTAACGGTATGGCACAAAAAGAACAGGTGCGGTTACAACCCTCACTTATTTTTAAATAAGCATAATGTTTGGGTGTAGCCAGCAACCGCTCTCCCAGCAATTCTGTTTTATAATCAGCATTCAATTGTTTCAGCATCAAGGGCAGTTCCATGGTACCAAACCAGGCATCCACTTCTGGTATTTCTTTTTCCAGATCATCGCGGTAGCGATGGCTGAGGCAGCCTGTAACATATACTTTATCCAGTTTGCCTTTTTGCTTTAAAGCCACCTGGTCTAAAATGGTGTTTATAGATTCTTCTTTTGCCTTATCAATAAAGCCACAGGTGTTTACCACCACAATATTATGATCCAGCTTTGGGTTCTCGTGCACAACATCAATGGAATTGGCGCTTAACTGGCCGCTCAGCACTTCGCTGTCAACCATATTTTTACTGCAACCCAGTGTAATAATATTAACCTTGTCTTTTTTTAGTGTACGTGCTTTCATGTGGCGGCAAAGATAAGTAAGTAAAATTTTATGGTACCGGCTGTGGTTTTTCATAGCAGCATCGTTCCGCCCAAAAGGCGGACACTTC
>JBASZP010000031.1:0-6451 GCA_049660965.1 Daejeonella sp.
TAAAATCTTCAGGTGCCTATATCGGCGGTGTCCACCTCTTCCCATTCCGAACAGAGAAGTTAAGCCCGCCAGAGCCGATGGTACTGCCGTAACAGGTGGGAGAGTAGGTCGGTGCCCAATCTTTATCTAAAAGCCCTCATCCCATGTTTATGGAACGAGGGCTTTTTTTATGCGAAAAAGATTTATATAATTAGCCGCTTTAATTCAAATAGATGAAAAAACTATTTTTTCTGCTTTTGTTCGCTTTATCATTTATTGAAGTTAAGTGCCAAAGTAATTTAAATTCTGATCATCCAGATACTCTTTTAGACTTTAAAAAGCAACTCTTTGATTCCTTACTTTGTGATGGATTTGATTTTCCGGTAGGCAATGCTGAAGGCAGGGGTCCATATACTTCTTTAAATAATAGTAAAGTCTATCCCGGGTTTTATATAGCTACATATACCGGAGAAAAATATGCTTTAGGAATTCATACTGGCGAAGATTGGAATGGTAGTGGGGGTGGAAATACTGATGAAGGTTTAGCCGTTCATGCAACTGCAAAAGGGATAGTAATAGCAGCCGGACTTTATCCAAAACCTTGGGGAAATATTGTGATGATAGAACATCAGTATATTGAAAACGGAATAGCTAAAAAAGTATTTTCTCTTTATGCGCATCTCTCAAAAATATCTGTAACTAAAGGTGATATAGTTTCAAAAAGAAAAATTATAGGCACTATTGGAACAGGCAATAGTTCCTTTCCTGCGCATTTGCATTTTGAAATACGTAAAGAATCTATGCAAAACTATGCTGCTGATTATTGGCCCAGTTCTAATAATAAAGATAAAGATTGGGTTTTGAATAATTATGAACAACCTAGTGCATTTATTAGAAATCACAGAAATACACTTGTACCAAAAAATGAAGGAGTTATAATTGTGGCTGTAAAACATGAATATAAAATGTATGTATATAATGAGGGTAAAGAAGTTAAATCGTATGAGATTGCAATAAGTCAAGATCCAAATGGGCATAAGACGAAAGAGGGAGATAATAAAACTCCGGAAGGGGAATATAGAATTATTGAAAAATCAAAAGGCCCATTTAGTGGTAAATATGGAGCGTATTTAGGTGTAGCCTGGTTAAGGGTAAGTTATCCTAATAATTATGATGCTATTTCTGGTTATGATGCAAAAAAAATTACAAAAGATCAGCTGAACTCTATTATCAAATCAAATAATGCCGGATTAATGCCATTAAAAAATACAACGCTTGGCGGGGGTATAGGCGTTCATGGTTGGGCAGGAGACTGGAGTAATAGCGGCAATAAAGATTTAACATGGGGATGTATTAGTATGCATAATGCTGATTTAAAGGAATTTTATGACCTAATTCCGTTGAAAACTAAAATACTGATTTTGAAATAGGATATTTTTGGTTTATTATTAACATAAAAATCCGCTCTATAAACAGTATAAATGCTGGTTTAAATGACTAATTTTAATAAAAAAACAAGCTATTATAAATGTATAAAAACTAAGAGCTTAAAGAACAGGAATTTAAATAAATGTTTTTTTTTCAAAAAAATAAATACAACATATTATTTTTTCTATATTTGCTCATAAAAATAAAAATTATGAGAAAAATTACTCTATCACTTATAGTTTCCGGATTATTTGTAGCATCATTTGCTTCAGCCCAGGATACTGAAAACACAATGAATACACCAGCAAAGATATTTGGTGGAAGAGCTCAGTACAGAACATGGTCTTTAGGCCTAAACGCGGGTGCATTAGCGCCAGTTGTACTAACAGGAGGATCAGATGATTTCTCAAAATGGGGTGCAAACCTTGGTTACGGTTTAACGCTACGTAAGCAACTGGGTCATGTATTTGGTATTGAGGGATCTTTTTTGAGAGGTAAATTATCAGCGGATAATGAAGGAGTAGCTGCTAATGACCGGTTATCTTATGAAACTGAACTTGGATATTCTGCCGCTATCATGGGCGTTGCAAAGGTTGGAAGTATAAGTTTTCTTAATAGAGAAAATGCTGTAAGTTTCTTTGCTAAAGCAGGTTATGGTGTAGCAGGATATTCCGCTGCTGTAGTGTTTGGTAACAATCAGGAATTGGATTTAAAAGGAAAATACGGTAAGGATAAAACAAATACGTATGTTAATGAAGCTTTTATACCACTTGGTGCCGGTGTTAAATTCAAACTTTCTGAACGCCTTAATTTTGACTTAGGATATAACATGTATTTCTTAGACGGAGATAATTTAGATGCAACTTATGCTAAACCTCAATCAAGAGATAAATGGTCTTATGCTTATGCAGGTGTAGAATTCTCTTTAGGTTCAACTGCTAAACCTAATTTAGATTGGGTTAATCCGGTTGCAATGATGTATGATGAGTTAAAAGACGGAACTTTAGGTAAAGAAGTGGAAGCATTAAAAGCCCGTGTTACTACTGTTGAAAGTACAGTTAGTAATCTGTTAAAAGATACTGATAAAGATGGTGTTGCAGATAAATTAGACAAATGTCCGGGTACAGAAGCGGGTGTTAAAGTTGATGGAGCTGGTTGTCCGTTGGATACTGATGGTGATGGTGTTGCTGATAGTAAAGACGGATGCCCTTTAGTAAAAGGTACTGTTGCAAACAAAGGTTGCCCTGAAGTAGCCCAAGTTGTTGTTGTAGAGAAGCCAAAAGTGGTTCTAACAGTTGAAGAAAAAGCAATTGTTGATGAAGTATTCAAAAATCTTGAATTCACAACAGGAAAAGCAGTAATCCGTCCTAGTTCTTTCCCTTCTTTAGAGAAATTAGCAGGATTGTTAAAAGCAAAACCAGACTACAAACTGACTATCTCTGGTCATACTGATGATGTTGGTAAAGATGCGGCAAATCAAGTTTTATCAAAAAACAGAGCAAATGCAGTGAAATTATATTTAACCAGAAAAAAGGTGAAAAATAAAATTACTGCTCTTGGATTTGGTGAAACAAAACCAATTGCTGATAACAAAACTGAAGAAGGCCGTCAGGCAAACAGAAGAGTAGAATTTGATATTAACTAATTCTTTCTGAATAAAAATTAAAAATCCCGTTTAGTCTAATTAGATTAAACGGGATTTTTTATGTCAAAACCTTGCCTATCTTTATAAAGGTTTATTATTAATTTCGGCCAATGTCAATTTATAGTTATAAGCAACGCAATATCATTGTATTACTCATTCTTGTTATTTTAGGATGCTTTATACTATATTCTTTAAGGAATATTGGCGGCGCAATATTAAGCACGATTGTATTATATACTATTTTTAAACCTTTTTATTTGCTTTTAACAGAAAAATGGGGATTTAAGAAATGGATATCAGCTACAACAATTATTATATCGTCATTAGTAATTATTGTATTACCATTTTTAGCATTAAGCATCATGGTAATTGATAAAATATCTGATTTTCAACGAGAGCCGGAGCGTATAAAGGTTATTATGCAGAAGATAGATGCTTTTGCCGGTTCTAAGTTAAATCAACCTGATCTGGTAGATAAAGGAATTAAAAAAGCACGTGTATTTGCCGAGGAATTATTTCCGTCTGTTTTAGGGGGGGCTGCCGGTTTCGTTTTAGGTTTATTACTTATGTACTTTTTATTGTACTTTATGTTTGTACAGATGGAGAAATTTGAGAGAGGTCTTTTAAAATATTCACCATTTAGTGAACAAAATGCATTGAAGTTTGCAACAGAATTAAAACATATAACCTATTCTAATGTACTAGGTCAGGGTTTTATTGCAATTGTACAGGGTGCCCTGGTAAGTCTTGCATTTTTTGTATTCGGAATAAAAGATGGAATTTTTTGGGGTGTAATATCAACTTTTCTGTCATTTCTTCCAGTTGTGGGGGCGCCCACGGTTTTTGTGCCCGCAGCATTAATTGAACTGGCAAACGGTAACACTACAGCTGGCTGGGGAATATTATTATGGGGTTTCATAGTCATTATAAATATTGATAATGTTATCAGATTAATGATCGCTAAACGTGTTGCAGATATACATCCCATCATCACAGTTGTAGGGGTAATTATAGGAATTCCGATATTTGGAATTTTAGGCCTGGTTTTTGGGCCATTATTACTTTCCTATTTTATTCTTACTATTAAAATTTATGAAACCGGCAAGTTGGTTGCAGAACGGCTGGAGCGAATAAAATCTACGGAAGATGTTATAGAGTAAAATATTTTTTTTTAGAATTGTACTGTAAAATTAAAATAAATTATAAACCTTTAAATAATAACCATTATGAACGATAATTCAAAAGTATTAGTAGGAATGCTGGCCGGATTAGCTGCCGGATTAGCAATTGGAGTTTTATTTGCACCTGAGAAAGGTTCAGAAACCCGCGACAAATTAAATGAATCTCTTAGAAATTTAGGCGATAGCATTAAAGACCGTGCGGCAGATGAAATAGGAAATCTGTCTGATTTTAAAGACAAGGTTGTAAACACTATTAAATCAAAATTGCAAGGTGCAGAGGCTGAAGTAGAAAATACTGCAAATAAAGTAAGAACAGTAGTTAATAAAATCGAAACCGAATCCAATCGGGCATAAACTTCTTTTGGAGATGTAACTTTAACCAGGCTTATGGAACAAGAAAAAGAAGATATTAGTCTGACAGATCAGATTAAGGAATATACAAAGACCCGCATAGAACTGGCAACATACTCGGCTGTTGATAAGGGTTCACAGTTATTTGCCAATATCGTTACTGATGTTATATTCGCTGTTTGTTTTTTAGTTGCTTTACTTCTTGCCAGTTTTGCTGCTGCGTATCTTATATCAGAAAAGCTTGGAAATACATATTCTGGTTTTTTTATTGTAGCCGGATTTTATTTACTGATCGCATTGATCGTATTTTTTACAAAAGACAAGTATTTAGAAAAGCCAATAGTTAATGCAGTAATTAAGAAGTTTTTTAAAGAAAGGAGTTAGCAGATATGAAAACCAGGATTCAAAATGTTAATGAACTGCGTGCAGAAATAGCCCGTTTAAAATTACAGCGATTACAATATGAACATGTTTTTGAAGCAGAAATAAAGAATATCTCTGATAAACTTACAGCGCCTATACATTTTGTTAAAAAGATAGGCGCCTTTTTTTCCGGAGATAACGATCATGGAAAAGCAGAACAGATTAAAGGCGGAACGGATTGGGTTAGCGTAGTTTCAAGAATTGGTTTGCCTTTAATTCTGAATAAACTGGTTTTCAGAAAATCAGGATTTATTATGAAATCAATTGTTGCTTTAATTTCACAAAAAGCCGCCACCTCTGTTAATAAAGATTTAGTGGTTAACTGGATAGATAAAGCTGCAAACTGGATCAAAAGCAGTAAGTTCAGAAAAAAGCAAATTAAAAGCCCTGATTATGGGATACCACCCGATAGTGAGGCTTCTTAAATAGAAATCCCCGTTCAAAACTGAGCAGGGATTTTTTTATTATTGTTCTGCACTTTTAAAAATTTAAGCATCTAATTTTACTGGGGGAAATCTCAATTAGAACAATTATCAGGGTGTTTAATTTTTTTTATTGTTTAAAACTTGTATTCGTTTTTGAGTAGGAAGAGGTTATCTTTGAAAAGGGGGTTTACTATTTTCATTAAGATACGAGCTGTAAGCTCATATTGACTTTGAACTTAAACGGATATATTTTAATATGTTAAAGATTGTTTTACATCCGGAAGATCCATACATTAAAGAATCTGCTAATCAAGTCAATGATTTTTATCCGGATCTATGGTATCAATTGGATAATTGTATTGAATTAATTGGTGATGATGGAAGCCGGAAACTTTTATCTTTTGCCTTAGATCATTTTGGATGTAGCCACAGTTCAAATATTGAAATTGGCCGGTATATCATATATTATATGCCGAGAGAATGGATATTAACCAATATACACGACTTAGTTAAAGAACACCCTGAATTAGATGATAGCTGGATGTTTTTAAGAACATTAGAAATGTATGCCTTATTGGATAGTGATAAGTTATTGGATAAGCTGCTGAAATCAGGCCGGGAAAATAGCTCTGCTGCTATTCTGGAAATTATAGAGGATTACCAGGATATAGAATTATTTAAAAAATCTGTACAATCTTTCTATACAGAGTAGTTGTTAATTATTATCAGAAATCCTAAAAAGATAAGGATAAACCAAGGCAGTATCGTCATTATAAGGATGATTGAGTTGTAAAACAGAGAGCATTGTTTTTTGATGTTTAAAATTTATATCCGTTTTGAGGGTGAAGAGTTTATATTTAAGATGGGCTTTTACTGTTAAGGTATATAAATGAATGATGCATGAGTTGCATGGAATTTAAGATAAAACGTTAATTAAATGGACTATACAATAAAGAAAGAAGATATTATCACTTATCCCCCTGAAACTTTAAGGACTTTCAAAGTAGTAGAGTATGAGT
>JBASZP010000032.1:0-3692 GCA_049660965.1 Daejeonella sp.
CTTTATCTGAAGTCAGAAAAATAAAAGAAGAAGGGGTAACTTTTCGTTCACATATTGATGGTTCAAAACATTTATTTACTCCTGAAAATGTAATGGATACCCAGCGTATTATTGGAGCTGATATTATTATGGCTTTTGATGAATGTACACCTTACCCGTGTGACTATGGTTATGCCAGCCGATCATTAGATATGACGCACAGGTGGTTAAAACGCTGTTGTGACCGGTTTGATTTAACTGAACCAAAATATGGATATTCTCAAACCTTATTTCCAATTGTGCAGGGCTCTGTTTATAAAGATCTACGGAAACAATCGGCGGAAATTATTGCATCATTTGAACGCGAAGGAAATGCAATTGGAGGGCTTTCTGTTGGTGAACCTGATGATGAAATGTATGCGATGACAGATTTAGTTTGTGATATTTTGCCAAAGGATAAACCACGTTACCTTATGGGTGTGGGTACACCCATTAATTTACTTGAAAATATTGCATTAGGAATTGATATGTTTGATTGTGTAATGCCAACACGAAACGCCAGGAATGGTATGCTGTTCACTAAAAATGGGTTTATTAATATCCGGAATGAAAAGTGGAAAAATGATTTTTCTGCAATTGATGAAGAGAGTACACTTTTTGCAGATAAAAATTACTCTAAAGCATATCTTAGACATTTAGTACATTCTAAAGAAATATTGGGCTCACAAATAGCCACTTTACACAATCTGCATTTTTATTTATGGCTGGTTAATGAGGCACGGGAAAAAATTATAAATGGTAATTTTTACGACTGGAAAAATAAAATGGTTAAACAACTCTCACAACGCTTGTAAACATGATCAAACTTATTGACTGGTACATTATAAAAAAATACCTGGGGACATTTATTTTTACCCTGGGTATATTTACAGTTATTGTTGTGATTTTTGATGTTTCAGAAAAACTGGATGATTTTTTAAACCATGAAGCGCCTTTAAATAAAATAATTTTTAATTATTATGCCGGTTTTGTTCCCTTTTATTTGAATTTCCTATCGCCGCTAATCAACTTTATTGCAGTTATTTTTTTCACGGCTAAAATGGCCGATCAAACTGAAATAGTCCCTATTTTAAGCGGTGGTTTTAGCTTTAAGCGATTTTTACGACCTTATTTTATCGCATCATTTGTAATATTTCTGGTTACATCAATTTTCAATCTCTTCATTATTCCTGAAACCAACCAATTGAAAATTGATTTTGAAAACGTTTATGTTAATCCTAAAAAAGACAATTCTAAAATGTACACTCACATGCAATTGGACAAAAACAGTTATGTATATATTGAGAATTTTGACAATAACTCTAAAACAGGGTATCGGTTTTCACTTGAAAAATTTAACGGGGATGAATTAAAAGAAAAATTAATGGCAGATCGTATTATTTGGGATTCTGTAAAAAAACACTGGATCATTGAAAACTATTCCATCAGAAAAATTGACGGGTTAAGGGAAACGATGACCTCCGGAACCAAAAAAGATACCGTTTTAGATATGCGTCCAAAAGATTTTGAAATTTATGATAATATTTATGAAGCCATGAATATGAATGAACTGAATGAACGTATTAGAAAAGAAGAAGTACGGGGAACTGGTATAATGGTATTTCTTGAACTGGAGAAATATAAACGTTTTGTTAACCCTTTCTCATCATTCGTCCTTACATTAATGGGTGTTTCATTGTCATCCCGTAAAGTTCGCGGAGGGGTAGGTTTACCTTTAGGAATTGGTATTTTTTTAAGTTTTACTTATATATTGTCTATCCAATTCTCTACCATGTTTGCCTTAAAGGGGGGGTTACCCCCTATTATCGCCGTTTTAATACCTAATATTATTTTTGGCGCATTAGGCCTCTATTTAGCAATGAAGGCCCCTAAATAAACTGATGCCTTTGAACACAAAAAGAGCCGTTAACCGAAACCTTCTGATATTACACCTGACAGTATTTGTTTGGGGTTTTACAGGCATTTTAGGGGCTTTGATTTCAATATCTGCCACGCATCTGGTATGGTACAGGGTTTTAATTGCTTTTATTAGTTTGTTTGTTTATTTAAAAATCAACAAAGCAGATCTTAAGGTGAGTTTAAACGTATTTATAAAACTGTTTTTTACCGGCGCCATTGTGGGTGCGCACTGGATATTGTTTTTTCAATCAATCAAATCATCAACAGTATCTGTAGCCTTGGTCTGTTTATCATCTTTAACACTTTTTACTGCAATTTTAGAACCCGTTTTAAAGAAGCAGAAAATATCAAAACTTGAAATATTAACCGGTTTTTTAATTATTGGCGGAATTTATATGATATTCAAATTCGAATCTCATTATACTTTTGGCATTATTTGCGGTTTGTGCAGCGCTTTATGCGCCAGTTTATTTTCAATCATTAATTCACAACAGATAAAAAACAGACCTGCACCCATCATCAGTTTTTATGAATTAATAGGCGCCTGGGTTTGGATATCTGTATTTATGTTTTTTACAGATGATTTCACAAGGGCTATGACCTTAAATTATACTGATCTGGCTTATTTAATACTTCTTGGCACCGTTTGTACCTCTGTTGCATACGTTGCCGGGGTGGCGGTTATGAAAACATTAACTGCATTCCGTGTAGCGCTGATCACTAATTTAGAACCTGTATATGGTATTATTTTGGCATTTATATTTTTCGGCAAAAAAGAACAGATGACAGCAGGTTTTTACCTGGGAGCATTCATTATACTTTCAGCAATTTTCCTATATCCTTTTATCCGGAATAAAATTGAAAAGCAGAAGCTTACTAAACATCCTCCGGTTGTATAAGAATAATTGATACAACTTAATTATTTCTATAGTAAGTCGTTAGCCAGGTTTGCAAGCTCACTCCTTTCCCCTTTTTGCAGGGTTATATGAGCATACAATGGATGATTTTTTGCTTTATCAATCAAATAAGATAATCCGTTACTTTCCGCATCCAGATAAGGTGTATCAATCTGGTAAATATCCCCGGTAAATACTATTTTGGTATGCTCCCCCGCCCTGGAAATGATTGTTTTTACTTCATGCGGGGTAAGGTTTTGAGCCTCATCAACAATGAAAAATATTTTGTTAAGCGTTCGTCCCCTGATAAATGCCAGGGGTGCAATAGCAATTTTCTCAGTATCTACCAATTCATCAATTTTGGCCTGGGTTTTTACGTCATCGCCAAACTGATCCTTAATAAATTTTAAATTATCCCAAATGGGAGCCATATAAGGGTCTATTTTTGATTTAATATCCCCGGGTAAAAACCCAATATCCTTATTGCTTAAGGGTACAATCGGGCGGGTTACAAATATCTGGCGGTAGTTTTTCCGTTGCTCTAAAGCGCTGGCGAGAGCCAGTAAAGTTTTTCCCGTACCGGCATTGCCCTGTATACTTATCAGTTTAATATCCGGATTTAATAAGGCATGTAATGCAAAGGCCTGCTCAGAGTTTTTAGGTTTGATATTAAAAACCAGCTGATCTTTAATATACTCAAACTGGTGTTTAAAGGGGTTATAAAAAGCAGAAACTGATTTATTTTTACCATGAAGTATAAAAAACTGGTTTGTATATTGAATATCAAGGCCTAATTTTTCAACAGGTAAATGCCTTTTTTTAATCAGTTCATCCAGAATTTTATCCGGTATTCTATTT
>JBASZP010000033.1:0-2657 GCA_049660965.1 Daejeonella sp.
GCATTATTCTCATTAAATATACTGTTCTTAATACTGGGTACCGATAAGATATTAATAATAGCACCGCCATAGGGACCACCATTCTCGCTAAATTTGCAGTTAGTAATACTTATGGAAGATGAAAAATTAGAAATTGCCCCACCACCAGATGTAGTACTATTTCCACTGAATGTACTGTTAAAAATGATTGCTGAAGAATTATGATTATACATCCCACCACCGGTATTGCTTTGAATGGATTCACCTGATATTTGTGGATTCAAACTCCCATTTGCATGTCCTTTTTCAATAATAAAGCCATCTAAAATAGCTGTTGCATTAGTATTAACAGATACGAGAACGTGGTAAGAATTATTTGAAGTAATATTATCTCCTTGCAAGTCTCCACTTAATTTGGTAGGGTTATTGGCAATGTCGCGGGCAGATAAAATTACTTCACTACCTGCAAAACCGCCATATAGCGCAACTCCATTTTTTAGCAGGAAGGTTTTATCTCTATCGTCCACACTACCAGATACCGGATTATTAGTCGGCACATAAGTACCAGCTGCCACCCATATTTGGGTTTTTGTAGTAATATCATTAGGGTTATAAGCCGTTCCTGCTGTATTAATCAGGTTTTGAAGTTCTGCACCCGGAGCTGCATTTGCCCAGGAGCTTCCGGAGTTATTTCCAGCTCCTATGGGTGTTACACGTATAATGGTCTGTGCAGATGCTACACCTGCGGCCAAAATAAAAAGAATACTGAAGATAAAAGGTAAGAGTTTTTTCATAATTGAGTGAGTTTTTGATTAGTTATTATAATCAGTTGTTTAATTAAAATAAATCATAGTTGTAATTTTTAGCAACCTGACTTTTTTTAAGCTTATGTTATTAAATTTAGATTTACAAGTATAGGTATTATAAAAAAAATCACCTAATTTTTTTACATTTATATAACTCAAGTTAGGCTATATAGAATATTTACTGAGATCAGATTAAGATTTTTCAGACAGATATATCTGTGCCAATAATATATCCTGCGGAAAGGTTATCTTGATATTTTCGGGCTCACCGTTAATCAATTCAACAGAAGTACCATTCTTTTCTACAACAGAGGCATCATCTGTAAACTCTATCCGGAAAGGTTGTTTATAGGCTTTTTTAATAATTTCGCTGGTAAAGGTTTGGGGAGTTTGTACTAAAAATATATCTTCTCTGTTTAAGGGAATGGATCCATTTTGATTTTTTTGCCTGATTGAATCTGTGCTTTTAATGGTAGCTATGGCATTGCCGTAAACTTCGGCGTGTTTAAAAGACCGGGTAATTAAGTTATTGCTAACTAGTGGCCTTACAGCATCATGAATGGCTACAATGGAATTTCCTTTAATAACTTTTAATCCATTTTTAACTGAAGAAAATCGCTGTGCGCCTGCTTTAACCAGGCTATGCGGAATTGTAAACTGATGATCATGGCATAATTTTTCCCAATACGCATAGTAATCAACATTTAGCACCAGAATTATTTCGGGCTTAAGCTCAGAGTGGTAAAAAGCTTCCAGGGTATGCATAACAACTGGCTTACCATTCAATAGCATAAATTGTTTTGGAATGTCTGACTCCATGCGGCTGCCTGAACCCCCTCCTACTATGATGGCGTAGTATTTCATTGAATGGGATTTGGGTAATGAGTATTGTGTATGGAGTTATACAATATCTTAAAAAGCAGGGATATTCTAATTCGTAAAAAGACAGCCCTTCGACTTCGCTTAGGGTAACAATAGAAATGGTATTTTGAATAGTATCTCAATACTCAATACGCCAATCTCAATACTACTATATAATCAGCATGGCATCTCCATAGCTGTAAAAGTTGTATTTCTCTTTTATAGCTACTTCATAAGCTTTCATTACATGTTCATAACCGCCAAAACCGGCAACCATCATTAACAATGTAGACTCAGGCATGTGAAAGTTAGTGATCATGGAGTTTGCTATGTTAAAATCATAGGGAGGAAAAATAAACTTACTGGTCCAGTCATTCGCTGCTTTTAGCTCAAGGCCTGCCGAAACAGCGGATTCTATCGCCCGCATGGAAGTGGTTCCAACGGCGCATATTTTGCGTTTATTTTCCAAAGCCCTGTTTACTATATCTACATCTTTTTGTTCTATAATAAACTGCTCTGAATCCATTTTATGCTTGGTCAGATCTTCAACTTCTACTGCCCTGAAGGTCCCTAAACCAATATGCAAAGTTACTTCGGCAAACTCAACCCCTTTTAATTCCAGGCGTTTCATCAGTTCCCGGCTAAAATGTAAACCGGCGGTTGGGGCAGCCACAGCGCCTTCTTTTTTAGCAAAAATAGTTTGATAACGTTCTTTATCCTCGGGAGTTGCCTTGCGTTTAATATACTTTGGAAGAGGGGTTTCGCCTAAAATCTCAATATTCCTGTGAAATTCTTCCTCTGTACCATCAAACAAAAAACGGATAGTACGGCCGCGTGAAGTGGTATTATCCACTACTTCTGCAACCAAAAGGTCATCATCGCCAAAATATAATTTATTACCTACGCGTATTTTACGTGCCGGATCTACCAAAACATCCCAAAGGCGCAGTTCTTTATTTAATTCACGCAGCAAAAAAACCTCTATCGTCGCACCTGTTTTCTCCTTATTAC
>JBASZP010000034.1:0-10461 GCA_049660965.1 Daejeonella sp.
ATGATAGTAGTTAAAGATTGTACAGGAACTTATCTCCGATTAAACAATAAGGACTATAAAGTTTGTAATTTTAAAACTGTTGTTTCATTTAAAGAGGGCGAAAAAGTAAAAGCTTCTTTTGATAAAATAGAAAATTGTTCTGAAGAAATAGGTCTGCCTGTAACATGCTTTCTTTTTCACGAATATGAAAGCCAGATCACGATAAAAAAAATAAAATCTTTTTAAATACAACCGGAGAAATAAGCGATCCAGACTAAAAGCATTTCAACTGTGGACAGTGTTGGTACGGTGATAACACCGACCACAGGTAAGTTGGATTTAAGTTATTAAAACATAGCTAAACACAAGTACTCCAATGCAAATATTAGTGTTGCACTTGCGGCAATTGAGAGATGATTAAGGTTATTCAATTAGATACTTTACTCATTGAGTGATTTTCAATTAAAATATTTAAAATATATTTCCGATAATAATGCATTATAAGATTGTCTTAAATATTGTTCAAGGTTTTTCCTTATTTCACTAAAATTCTTGAGTTTGTTTAAAATAAAATCTTGGTTTACAGCAATCAGCCAATTAGGATCAAATTTGGTATAATCAAAATTTCTCGGGTTAACAGCCCATTCTTCAAACGTTGATAAATTTTGTAATACTTTTAATTCTTCGTGTTCAGGGCTGATTTCATAAAGGTATAACCGATAAATCAGATTGATCATTCTCACGTCCTTAAAATGAGGTTGCCCGTCTTTTAATCCAATATAACCTTTACCTCTAGATTTGCTTACAGCTCTTATATATTTAGAAAAATAATCTTTATCTGACCATTTGATAATATTATTATCTAGCATTTCAAGATACAGGAAATCATCAAATTCTTGCTCAAATGATTTTTCTAATTCCGTTAATAATAAATCTTTATTTGACGAATCTACAATTTGATAAAGAGGCATCAAGTGTTGAGGCGAAGAACGCCCTGTTTCATTAGTAGCGTTGGCAATAGCTCTTCTAATCAAGCTTTTGTCTTCAATAAGTGAATCGGGATAAAACTTATAATATGCAATAGCCACTGATTTAATCAGAGTATTATATTTATGCGTGCCATATGTATCATAATTTATAGCATGCTTTAAAAGTTCATGAAACTCACGTGGTTTAAAAATATTTCCATACCTCTCAATAAACTTTCCCAATTCTTTTATATCAAACCACCCTAATATATCTTCTAACAGAATAAATCCTAAGATGGGTTTTGCCAACCTTTTAACCAAAGAATTATTTAATTCAATTTTGGATAAGACAGTAAATGTATTACTAAACAGCCTTGTGTATTTTTCAGAAAATTGATAATTCAGAAGTTGGACTGTCATTAATTCTTCCTTTTCATAATCGCCAAAGAAACTATTATTATAATAGGACTGTAATAAATTTTCTGCTTTTACAACCAACTTTAGTTTATCTGAATCCGATAATTCAATATCAATAATGCCATTTAGAATTTTTTTAAGGTCCTCTCTTGAAACATATAGTATAGCTTCTGTTAAATAAAACTCTGTGAGTGCTTTTAATCCATTTTCTGGAATTTGATAGCTAATGATTAAGGCTTTAATTAGTTTTGTGACTACTGTTTCAAAATTTGAAAACGCATCAAACACTAAGTAGTTTTTATGAAAATGGGAATAAAGTAATTGATATTGCTGGCTAAGTTCATTTAAATCATTTGGGCTATTCTTTACTTTTTCAATTTTTTCAGCAAGTTCATCTATTATTGTGCTGATTTTCAAAAATAGTTTATTCTCTTTTATACCAATAAGGTATTTACGGACATCATTATCTGCATAAATATCAAGTTCATTATGAATGCTTCTATCCAAATCAATGCTTTTAATATCGTCTAAAATATCCTTTTCATTTTCAATACTATATCCCTCAACAAGGTTATATAAATGGATTTGATTTATTTTTGAAATAAAATATTGTATATTTTTATTTTCATCTCCTTTGATATTAATGTCTGCTCTTTTATAAATAAAATAAGCTTTCTTAAAGTTATCAGAAGCTAGCAGATAAGTTGCATAAGCTTCTTCAAGGGGTTCCAATATATGATGAGTCTCTGAACGTTTAACTTTTTTTATAAATTTTTTAAAATCAAAAGTTCTATAATTACAGTTAATACAATCGCATTCTTTATCTTCTCCCAATTTAGTTGGGAAGACAATAAGATCATTGTCATTTGTATGATTAAAATGCCTCATGCTAGAACCTATTGATCTGATAGACCTTCTTTTTATACCTAATAAGTGTACTTTTACGGCACAAAGTTCTTTTACTAGGCAGTCTCGTAATCTTTGAAATATATAAACTAGCTTTTCTTTGGCCTCATGCACTTTTGCTTTTTGAAGCTGTTTTAATAATTCGGAACTTAATACCAGTTGATCATTAATAATACTAATTTCTCGCAATAATTCAGTGATTTGGGGATTTAAAGTAAGTAGCCTTCCCTTTTCGAAGTGCCAAACCTGGTCTTCCAGTATATTGAAAGGCCTAAGGTTACAAATGAAGTTGGGATCTATGAAATTTAAACCCTTAAATTTACTTATGGCATCATATAGCTGGTCAATAATATGTTTTTCCACTGTACTATTAGCATTTCCTTTTTTACACAGCTCATATAGTTTATCAGTTGCCGATTTTATAGTATTTGTGAGGCGATCTTTATGAAATAAGAATAAAAATTCTTTTAAAATATCTTCTTCTTGTAATTGTAACAACGTATAAGACTGGTAGGCATCTTGGCTACTATAATGATAAATTCGTATTTGCGAAAAATTTGAAACAATTACCCATTTACAATTCCCACCCATTTTGGAGGCGTAAAGAAAGGCTTGATCAATAGGTGTAATTTTAAGAGCTTGCCTATTTTGAGGTTTATCCAATATGGATTGAGTATCTTTTATCTCTATCACAACATGAACATCATTATTAATTCCCGCTTCATTGATGTGAAAAATTCCTAATGCTGCATCAGGTTTAGTTGCATCAACTATCGTTTTTAATTCTTCCCTTACAAGCCATTTGTGCGAATTTTTGTAATTAAAGCCCAGTACTTCTCCAAAAACTTCTAGGATAAACCTAGATTTTATTTCCTCTTCCTTAAAGCGTTTAAGTTTTTTCGATTCTGAACTTTCTAACCAATTACTTAGTATTTCTTTTTTACGTGTAATATCTGTTACTGCTGATAAGCGAAAATCTGCTAAATATTGTTCTAGAAATGCTTTCGAAAATATCTCTGTGGCCATTCTTTAAAATAAAAAATAAAGAGTTTAAATATTAAGTCACCCAGGTATTTTTTCCAGATGAGTAATTATTTTATTAAAAAAACATGTTTGAGTATGAGTGCCGGATCAGACTCTTGCATTAATACCCTTTCCAAATATAGCCCCTTCCCTCTCAAAAACTAATGCAAGTTTGAAACACACCTAACAAATTTTAAACACCAGGTAAAAGCAATCATTTACATTTAAAAAACCACGCAACTCAAAGCTTCTTAATTCCTTCCTTCTTATTTTCTCCTCACTTATATAAGAGACTCCCTCTCCTCCGGAGAGTGCCGAGGTGAGGCCACTACTTTTGCTCTTTTTTTACCACTTCTACTATTCGGCATGTTCTGAAAGGTATGGCGAACTTACAGATAAATTTAGATTTCCAATCCACCCTCATTCATTTGCCCTTTCTGGTTTATTATCAGCGACCAGGTATTTTATATGGCCAAAGGTGGCAGGCTGGGATTTCGTACAGCACTTTCCAAACTAAGAAATGCCAGGCTGAGATTTCGTACAATACTTATACAACTGTAAAATGCCAGGCTAAAGTTTCGTACAGCACCCATACATTTGTAAAATGCCAGGCTAAAGTTTCGTACAGCACCTATACATTTGTAAAATGCCAGGCTAAAGTTTCGTACAGTACTTATACAGTTGTATAATAACAGGCTAAAGTTTCGTACAGTACTTATACAGTTGTATAATAACAGGCTGAGATTTGATACAATACTTATACAACTGTAGAATGCTAGGCTAAAACTTTTTTTAATGATTTTTTGATTTTATTGTTAAACCTTTTATTTTTGGTATAACTAATTTTTTTGATATGAAATTTGAAAGATTAACCCGCGATCTATTTGCAGACAGGCAGTACAGCCGGAATGAGCTGAACCTGTTTACCTCCGATTTTATTGGCCGTTATACTAAAACACCTAACGCGGTGCCCATATCGGCTGAAATGAGCATTCTTGAAACGGTTTACCAAAAATTTAAAGCAGGTTTGGGCGAACTGGGCACCACCAGCGCTTTCCAAAAAGGCGGTACCATTAGCAAGCAGGATGCGTATGATGATGCACTGGATTTTATACGAACTAAGGAAGGGACTATAAAAGGCATCTTTAAAAAAGGCACTGCGGCCTATACTGAGTTCTATCCGCAAGGTTTAAACCAATATAACCATGCTTCGGTTGAGGGGATGAAGGTTTTGCTGGTTAGCTTTGCAGCCACAGCGGATAAATATAAAGCGAAACTGGGTACCGCTTTTATAACAGAATTAACGGACCTGCAAACAGCATATACCAATGCCCGGGACGAACAGGTAGGTAAAAAGTCGGATAATTCGACTACCCAAAGCCGTTTAAGGGAGAGCCGTAAAGAGTTAACCTTACAATTAACTAAATGTGTATTAGGCATTGCGATGAATACGCTGGAAAATGAAGCCGCTTTTAACAGTTATTTTAACTTTGGCTTACTGGAAGTGGATAATGATAAAGGTACGGGAGAAGAGGGAATATAAAACCTTTATGAAGAAAACTAAAAAGCCGGCTTAAAGCTGGCTTTTTTTTATGCTGTTCTATTTCCTTTTACTGGCCTGTATTTTTACAGGCGGGTTACTAAATTAGTGGGAATTATAGATCAGAATTGATACAGCGCCTGTTCAATCTTGCCATAAATGTAGTCCAGTTCCTCATTGCTGATGCAGTATGGGGGTAAAATATAAATGATATTTCCCAGGGGCCTGAGTATAATGCCTTCGGACAGGAAGAACTGGTATAACTTATCCCGGAGCTGATTAAAGTAAGAGGTATTCCGGCCGGTTTGCCATTCCAAAGCCAGAATAGTTCCCGTTTGCCGGATGTGTTTAAGTTTGGGATGAGCCGCGATTTTAGTTTTAAACTGCGTATGCCGGGCAGCTATACGCTTAATACTGGCTAAAGTTTGGGGCAATAATAAAAGGTGCATACTGGCCAAAGCGGCCGAACATGCCACAGGATTGGCCGTAAAGGAATGCCCGTGAAACAGGGTTTTCAACTTATCGTCGGACAGAAAGGCCTGGTAGATCTGTTGTGTACAGGTTGTAATTCCCATAGCCATCGTTCCGCCGGTTAAACCCTTAGAGAAACACATTACATCCGGTTTTTCAGTTAAATGATCTGTCGCGAAAAGTTTACCTGTACGCCCAAAGCCCGTCATCACTTCATCGGCAATGGTTAAAATGCCTTCCTGTTTACAATGCTTCAGCAGTTCATCCAAAAATTCCGCTTCGTACATCAGCATACCTCCCGCCCCCTGAACGAGGGGCTCAAAAATAAAGGCGGCAAGATCAGATTTGAGATTTGAGACTTGAGACTTGAGACTTGAGATATTGTTCTTGTCAGGCAGATCAATAAACTCCACTTCAAACAGCAATTTTTCAAAAGGCTCTGTAAAAGCGCTGCGGGCGCTTACCGCCATAGCGCCAAAAGTATCGCCATGGTAAGAATTGCGGAAGGCTAATACTTTTGTGCGGGGTTTACCTACGTTACTCCAGTATTGAAAGCACATTTTTAAGGCCACTTCTACCGCTGTGGACCCGTTATCCGAATAAAATACTTTGGCCTGTTCTTCGGGGAGTATGTGTAACAGTTTTTCTGCTAATTCAACCGCGGCTGGATGGGTAAAGCCCGCGAATATGGCGTGTTCAAGGGTTTTTAACTGTTCGGCAACTTTTTCCGCAATGTACGGGTGTGCATGTCCGTGAATGTTTACCCACCAGGATGAAATGGCATCGAGGTATTTTTTACCCGTTTCGTCTATCAGGTAAACCCCTTCGCCGCGTACCACAGGGATGGGCGGCGCTGCGTGTTGCATTTGTGTATAAGGGTGCCAGATAACTGCCTGGTCGCGTTCGGTTAATGTTCTTTTTGCCATTTAGCTTTTAGTAATTGTATTACTTTTTTATCTGTTGGAAACGTGACCTGTTCTTCATCCAGTTCGTGCAGGTTTTGCCATCTGAATGCCTGGCGGATTTCGCCCTCATCATCAAAATCAAATACAAGTTCTTTAAAATTTAAAAGTAGTTCTGCCTTTGCTTTCACGAAGTAATAAACGCTGATCACCTGGCTATCCTCAAAAACAGATTTAATAAAAAAATCGGTAGTGTAAAAATGTTCCACAACTTCAATAGCTACGAAACATTCTTCTAAAAATTCGCGTTTTAAACCCTCAATTAATCCCTCGCCATATTCTAATCCTCCGCCGGGAAATTTACTGAACTGAAAACCGTATTCCTCTTCATCGCTTAATAAAAGCTGGTTTTTATCATTAATTAACAGGCCGTAAACCCGAACGTTAAAAGGGTACATCATGAAAGTGTTTTTGGTTTCGGGTTATGTTTCCGGTTGTCCAGGCAATATCCAGGCGTTTAGGTTCCGAGCGTACGGGGCAATTCTCCATCCGGCAATAGTGGCAGCATTCGGGCAGGCAGGGATCGGCATGAATAAAAAATTCTATGTTAAATCCAAGATCATCATTAACCAGTTTGTCTAACCCTGAAACTTCTTCGTGAACCTGGTTGAGATCGAAATAATAGGGTAATGTTAAATGGCAATCAATATGCAGTTCGTTTCCATAGCGCTGTGTACGCAGGTTATGCACATCAATCCAGGAGTTTTTACGATGAGCATTTAAAATAGCTACTACTTCATGCACTACTTCAAAATCAGATTCATCCATTAAGCCGGATACAGACCTGCGTATGAGCTTATAGCCGTTATAAATAATGTATAACCCTAAAAAGACCGATAAAACGCTATCCAGGTAACTAATTTTTGTAAAATAAATAAGTAACAGGCCCACTACTAAACCCGCACTGGTATAAGCATCGGTTTGTAAATGTTTGCCATCTGCAAAAAGGGTAAGGGAGTTTAATTTCTTACTTTCCTTAATCAGGTAATAACCTAAAACCAAATTGATAATACCTGTAATACCAATAATAATTGCACCGCTTATTAAAAACTGAATGGCATGGGGGTAAAAAAGGTTATAAGCAGATTTGAACACGATTAAAATTCCGGCTAATAAAATTAAACAGCCTTCTATAAACACCGAGAAGAATTCAACCTTGCCATGCCCGTAAGGATGGTTTAAATCCCGTGGTTGCGCGGAGAGATAAATGCTGTAAAATGCAAATGAACTGGCCAAAACATTGACGATACTCTCCGCGGCATCTGTTAAAATAGCGTTTGACGAGGTAATGAAATAAGCGGCAAACTTAGCCAGCATAAGCAGCAGCCCGATACCAAGGGAAAGCAGAATTATTTTTTTTTGTGGTTGCAAGCTGATGTAATTGGCTGAAGCCAAATTTAGATAATACAAACAGATTATTTTAAGTATTTGGTTTTTAAAATACTTAAATTGTCTTTGCTTTCAATTACCGGGTTAACTAAGTTTGTGCATGATTTTTAAAAATGCAGAAAACCATATTGAAGCCTTAATTTTTGCCTCAGAAAAAAGTATTACTATACAGGAAATACTGCCTGTTATAAACTTAGCGCTTGAAAACGCTTTTACGGAGAATGATGTATTAACTGGTATAAGAAATATTAAAGCAAAATATGAAGATGATAGTTTTGCTATTCAATTAGCAGATATAAATGGCGGTTTTCAGTTTTTAACAAAGAAAATATATCACAAAACAATTAATCAACTGCAAATACAGCGTTCTAAAAAGAAACTCAGCCAGGCTGCACTGGAAACTCTCGCTATTATTGCTTATAAACAGCCCGCAACAAAATTAGATATTGAACACATCAGGGGGGTAAATTGCGATTATAGTATACAAAAACTGCTTGAAAAAGAATTAATTGCTATAATCGGTAAAGCAAATAGTGTTGGTAAACCATTGTTATACTCCACCAGCAGCCTTTTTATGGATTATTTTGGCATTAATGCAACATCAGAGCTACCACAACTAACAGATATAATTTCTTCAACTAATGAAATTGGTAAACAGCAATAATTTATGAATAAAAATTCTATAGGTGTTGTTTTTAAATTTTACTAATTTTATATCATGCTATATCGCACCTATAATTTAATGGAACATGAAAACTTTAACAAACCGTATTAATACCAATGAGGTAACATTGCACGTATCAGGTAAATACCAAAAAGAAATTATTGACCCGAAGAAAAAAAGAGATTTGAGTAATGAAGATGATTTAGATCTTCCGCCGGATGATTTTTCGTTAGATGATCTCTCAACAGATGATGATATAGAAGAATTTGATGATCTTGATCTTGAAGATGACGATTTTTAAGATTGTAAACCTATAAATAAATGGCATCCAGATTTTTTACTGGATGCTTTTTTTATTTTAATAAAAAACAGTTCAAATAATATGATAATTATAGAAGTTAGTAATTCAACTCACGAAAAAGAATTTTTAAACGTAGCCCGTGAAATTTATAAAACAGATTTAGCCTGGGTTTGCCCTTTGGATATTGAAATTAAAGCGGTTTTTAATCCTAAAAAAAACACCTTTTATCAACATGGACAATGTAAACGATGGATTCTAAAATCAACGAATGGAGAACTAATTGGAAGGATAGCTGCTTTTGTTAATGATAAGAAAGCTTATCAAAATGAACAACCAACCGGTGGAATTGGATTTTTTGAGTGTATTAATGATTTTGAAGCAGCCCGGCTTTTGTTTGATACCGCTAAAGATTTTCTTTCGGCATTAGATATGAAAGCTATGGACGGACCTATAAATTTTGGTGAAAACGACACCTTTTGGGGATTATTAGTAGAAGGTTTTACACAACCATCATTTGGTATGAATTATCATAAGCCTTATTATAAAGCACTTTTTGAACAATATGGCTTCATCAAATTATATGAACAAATTACCAATCATTTAGATCTGACTAAACCTTTCCCGGAACGTTTTACCAAAATTGCCCAGTGGGTTTCTAATAAACCCGGATATACGTTCGAATATCTTGACATGAGGAATTTTAATAAATACGCAAAAGATTTTGTAGAAATATATAATGATGGCTGGAAAAACTTTGAAAATTTTACACCTATAACCATTCCTACTATTTTAGAAAGCTTTAATAAAATGAAAGCCATAATGGATGAAAAACTTATTTGGTTTGCTTATGTAAATAATGAACCTGCAGCATTTGTTGTGATATTACCAGATGCCAATCAAATGATAAAAAGCTTTAAAGGTAAATTGGGTTTATTAGAAAAATTAAAATTTATTTATTATCGCTGGAAAGGAGTATCCAGAATGAGGGCTGTTGTAATGGGTACAAAAAGCAGCTTCCAAAAACATGGATTAGAAGCTGCTTTATTTATTAAATTAAAAGAATATGTAATACCCCTAAATCAATACAAAGAACTTGAATTATCCTGGGTAGGGGATTTTAATGATAAAATGCTTTCTATACATGAAGCTACCGGAGCAATACCTGGTAAAAAGCATTTAACTATGCGAAAAGTTTTTTAAAGACCCTTATGAAATTCAAAAGAGTATTTACTTATGCTTTTGGCTTTCTCAGCTCTTCGTATAATTCAATAATCTTTTTTTGAAGATCAATAACTTCTTTTTCTCTTTCCTGGAGTTTTTTAGTCATCTCCTCTAATTCATTATTATACTTTTCCTGCTGTTCGGCATCATTTAAAGTAAGCAATTTAACTACGCTTAACTCAAATAAATTAGAAATTTGCTCCAATCTCGAAAGATTTACATCAGTAATACCTGTTTCAATTTTTGAAAAGGCGGGTATTGAAATTGCTAGCCGTTTTGCAACATCTTCCTGACTCCATCCTTTTTGATGTCTTAGTAACCTGATTTTTTTTCCTAGTGTTTCCATTAAAATTTAATTTATATACGTTTATTTAGTTGAATTAATTATTATGATTTAGTAGAGCTATATCTTTATATTTAATAAGATTAAGGCCTCCAAAATTACCTGAACTCATAAATAGCAGATTTTTACCTGAATAATTATTATTTATCAAAAGTCTTTCCAAAAAATCTGGTTTATTACAAAACTGTAATTTTGTATTACCGAATGAATGTTTAACAAAAGTTTCGTCGTATTGTTCCATATTTTTTTGTAAAAAAGTTTTTTCATCAATAAAAAC
>JBASZP010000035.1:0-1819 GCA_049660965.1 Daejeonella sp.
GCATAATTGGGAGAACAAAGTTTCAATTCTTTTTCTGACTTTTCTAAAAATATAAAGCTGCTTTGTCAAGGGTTTCTGATTAGTTCTCCTGGGAGTTTCAAGTTTGATGTTTACCGTTTGAAACAAATCTAATTGCCAGCTTGCCGATAAATACCCCTTATCACCAATTAACAGGCAATCCCTTAGTTGATTTTTAATCTCTTTCAGGTAATGAATATCATGAACATTAGCTTTGGCAATCTCCACCGAGTGAAATACCCCCGAAAGACTGCATACTCCATGCAGTTTATAGCTATAATAAGGACTGTTATGAGCAGCACAGAAACCATGTTCAGGGGCATTTTCATAGTTTTCCTTACAGATTGATCCTGTTTCTGCGAACATATTTGCAGATTTCTAAGGGCCTACTGTCCACCAGGTAACAATCTTCAAACTCTGTAAATTTTTTGCACAGCAGCATCGTTAGCTTTTCTGTTAAAGGGGTCAGTTTACGCCGACGTTTATTGAATTGAGTTTTGTTTATTAAATTTGTTATAGCTGATTTGTCTAATTGTTTAAATAAGGCATTTTCGCTATCTATAGACATATATTCAGCGGTTAAACTCAGAGCAATTACTTCTGTATCAGTCATTTTAGGTTTCCTTCCAGCTTGAACTGTGGTCGTCAGGTTGGTTGAAATAGTGCGGATAGCTTCTAATATCCTTTTATAGTTTCTAACTATATTTGTCATGGATATTGGTTTGTTTGCACTTTCAAGGTACTGAATTTCAGTATCTTGACCAATATCTAAACCTCTTTTTTTAATCCTGTTTAATTTGTCTCCCATAGGAATCTATTATAAAAGCCCTGTAATTTGTCATCCTGAGCGAAGTCGAAGGGCGGCAAATTAACCACAAATTTAGGTGGTATTATCTTACCTTTTAAGGGAGGAAGAGTGCTTATTGTACTATGAGGTTTCGACTTCGCTCCGACAAAATAAGATGAGTTTTAGACGTCTTTCGTACACTAATGATTTGAATCCTAACCTTGAGAATTCGAATTTGGGGCAGGCAATATTTTTCAACCGGAGTCCCTGCATTATAATACACAAAGCCGGGAATACCGGCTTTTTGTGTTTAAAATCAACTAATATCATAAAATGTAATAGAGAAAAGGGATGCGCTAAACCTCCTTAACTTTCTTTACGGCAATTCTATATAACGCTAATCCCATAATCACAAAGAATATAAAACCCATAACCTGGTATCCGCCGGTACCCAGTATATTGGTCAAACCTTCTTCCATATTTAGTTTATCAACAGGTTCTGCAGTTGTTGTAAAGGCTTTTAAGAAGGCATAAATTACGCCCATTAAAGCCCCGCCGGCAACCAGGCCGGTGGCAAATAAACTTCCCCTGCCCAGTTCATCATCTTCTGTTGCTTCATTTTTCTTTTTCAATTTCCAGTCAACTAAACCTTTAATTGCTCCGCCGGCAAAAATGGGCAGGGTGGTGGAAAGTGGTAAATAAGCGCCTACCGCGAAAGAAAGTGATTTTACCCCGCAAAGTTCCATGGTAATGGACAGGAAAACGCCAACCAAAACAAACTGCCAGTCCAGGTTAAAAGATAACAGGCCCTTAATTAAGGTAGCCATTAAAGTTCCCTGCGGAGCCGGGTAGGCATCGGTACCAATAGCATGATGAACGCCTTGTTTTACCATTTCAGCGGTCGGTCGGTCTAAAATAGAAAGCGTTAAGCCAATAATTCCCGCGGAAACAATAGCCCCGATAAACAAAGCCAGCTGCTGGTATTTTGGCGTTGCCCCAACGATGTATCCTGTT
>JBASZP010000036.1:0-6541 GCA_049660965.1 Daejeonella sp.
ATTTATCTCCCTGTTTCATTTTGGAAATATCCAGACTTCTTGCAAAAAAATAGGCAGAAATTATATCAAATGTTTGTCCATCGCCTTTAAATGTTCCTTTATTGGAAACCACTTTCTTTTCATTCTGATAAAATCTGGCTTTGTCACTGCGTTTATAATTTCCTTCACGGATATTTTCAGTATATAAATAAGGAAACAACTCTTTACTATCTACATAAGAATCGTAACGGTTGCGAACTTTATAAATTACATTAAACGCCCCTGCGGTATTACCCTCTGCAATTAAATGATAAACCGGTTTATTATCGAATTTAACATCACTATCTTCAACTCTGATAGTTGCCTCTGCTGCAGTAAAAATACCATAACGTAAGCGATATTTTAATTTTTCTCCAACCTGAAAAACAGGATCATTGAGATTTTGAAGTTCCTGAGCTGATACGGTTATACTCAATAGCAAGAATGATAATAGGAGGAATTTCTTCATAAGTTTAGATAGTTTTAATAATTAAAGTAAAATTAAGTTTTACGTTTATAAATTGGAACTGTAGAACAAGGCTCACCATACATAATACTTTTAGCAATAGGTGTTAATTTAACTGTAAGGCTTACATAAGCTGAAACCGGAACGGGAATTTCACCGCAGCCTTTAATAACTACACGCTGATCACGATATTTTTCCAAATCGGTTTTAGCTAATTCATTTTCAAATAAAAGGGTTTCCAAAGTTTCCATATCCCCAAATACTATAGTTTTAGCATTTGCTGAACTGAGTTTATTAGCCAGTAGCATATATGCCCATGTTGGTACAATAGCATCCGCCGAACAAGTTATAGCTATATGTTTATCCAAATAATTTTCCCATGGGTGTTGTTTAACAAAATCACGAAAATCTTTTTCCCTTAACATCAAACCATGAAAAAGACTATCTTTTATATCATATAAAACCCGTTCGCCTTGCGGATATAATTCTGCCAGATCGAAACTAAGCAATCCGCTTTGTACTACTTTATTAACAATGTTTTCCTGTAGTTCCATATCCTTTATACGAAATTAGTTTATGGTTTATGACTTATCTTTTAAACAAAATATCCGAAAAAGATAGTTTCTCTTTCGGATATAAAGTTAGGGAAATACCTTGTTGTTAAAAGAATTGAATACGATTATCTTTTATATCGGCTTTATTACGCAGTACTTTAAAGGTTTCACTTTGTGCACGTTGTAATAAATTTTGAACCATTTGTTCTTTTTGCTTAAATGTATTGGTTAGCGGAGCCGGATTAATAAATCCATCAACTACAAAAACATAAACACCATTTTCACCTTCTATTGCTTTAGATAATTTACCTGGCTTTGAACCAAATATGGCTCCAACTACTTTGTTTTCTTGTGCAAGACCTGGAATTACCGGATTAGCGAAAACAACATTCTCTACAGGAAGTGAAGTTTTTCCAACTTTTTGTGCAACCTGATTAATAGATGAAGAGCCTGATAAAGCCTTGCTTAGTTTAGCTGATAATATTTTTGCCTTTACCTGGTTGCGAACCATTGATTCAATTTGTTTTTTAACCTGGTCTAAAGGTAGAATTCCTTTTTCACTTATAGTAACAAGTTTTGCAACAACATATTTATCATTTATTTCGAGTATCTGATTGGATACATCCCCTGGTTTGGCTTTAAATGCCCACCGTATAAGTCCACGTGGATTGTCCAACCCAGGAATATCTCCTCCTGTTGTTGGTATATTTTCTGCAATTAGTTTATTATAGCCGGATTTTCTGGACTGTTCATCAAATGCTTTTGCATTATTTGCAGCGCTTAAAAATAGTGATGCTTTTGAATAAGCCTCCTGATGCGTTTTATTACTGCTGATCAGAGCTTTATCAACCACAGCTGCTTTAACAACCTTTGAGGATCCTGTTTGTGAATCAATTTTCACAATATGTACACCAAATTGTGTGGTAATTACCTTCAAATCTCCGGTTTTTCCATCAAAAACAGGATTTTCAAACTCAGGAATCATCTGGCCGCGGCTAAATGTTCCAAGTTCGCCACCTTTATCTTTAGTTGCATCTGTACCAAATTTCATGGCCAATTCTGCAAAGCTCGCTCCTTTTTGAAGTAAATTTTTTATTGAATCTGCTTTGCTTTTTGCTTTATCCAATCCTCCTTCTGTTGCCGGGTTTAACAATATATGACTTGCCTTTACTGAATCAGGTCCAACTTTTACATCTAACACTTTTGCCATAATATAAGACCCTTTATTGAAAACAGGGGCAATAAAGGCTCCTTTTTGTGCACTAAAAACCAAAGAATCTATTGCCGGATCTAATTGCCCCTTTTTAAGATAAGTTACCGGTATTTTAGTTTCAGAATTAATGGTTACAAACAATGAGTCATTATTACTCGCTTTAAAATCAGTTTCCAGCTTTGCAACCATGCTTTTCAAATTAACAGAATCTGCTTTTGAGGGGCTTGCATCAAACACTACATATTCGAATGTGCGTTTTTCAAAGGGGTTTTTAAATTTTGATTTATTCTCATTATAATAATTCTTATAATCCTGATCAGTTAATTTTACTTTATTATCCGGAATTGAAGAATAGTCTAAACTTACATAATGGAAATTAACTAATTTATTTCGCTGATTATAATCTTCACGTGCTTCGAGTGAGGTAACATAAACACTATTTATAACCAGATTATTAAATTTTTGAGCTAAACGGTTTTGGCGAATGCCTAAAAGAAAAGGAGTAGCCTGCTGAGAAAATGGACTATTAGGATCTTCTGTTTTAACCTTTTCTAAAAAACCATTCAATCTCATCCGGTCTATTTGCCCGGTTTTAGGATCGCCAAAATTTTGAACTATTTGTGGATCCGGATTCTTTCCGGTAATTAGATCATTCAGTTCAGTTTTACCAACCTGCAATCCTAAACGATTAATTTCTTTATCCATTAATAGCTGAGAAACAGTTTGCTCCCAGGTATTTTCAAGTACATAAGCTGTCATTTGGGAGTTAAGGCTATTCTGCCGCATTTGCTGCTTAAAATTATTTGTATTAACTTCTACCTTACTGTTAAAATCCTGTATAGAGATAGATTGACCTGCAACCTCTCCAACCTCGTCCTGACTTGCCCGCCAAAAAGGACTCCCCATCTTTATGGCATCGCCTACTAAAAAAGCGACAATTGCAAAACCGATCATAAATACGATGATAATACCTGCACGATTCCGCAAAAAACTCATTATTCCCATATACTCAAACTTTATTACTATTTAAAAAAGAGGCGCAAGATACAATTTTTAGAAAAAAATACGATGACAAAGTTTTATGATATTGTTTTTAAAATAAGGTTTATTTTAAATGCTATAATTTTACCCGGATTAATTGTTAAAAGCCTTGTTCTTTTGTTAAACTTATATCTCCGGTAGATTGAGTGATTTCATAATAAGAGAAACTCTCATTTGCCCAGAAACTTGTGCCATAGAGGATATTATCTTTAGAAGTGATACTCACTAATTTGGTAGAGTAAAATCTCTTTTTAGCTTCGTCCCAAATTAATTCTTCCGATTTAAATGTTTCGCCTTTTACATTAGTTGCTACCACATTTTTTTTCAGTTCTACAACACGTTCATTTTCACGTCTAATGGCATAATCAGATTTAACCCGGCTGGTTTCCTGTTGCTTGGGGTCAAAAAAAATGACAGTAACCCCTTTTTTCATTTCATAATAAGGCTTGGCTGTTTTAAAATGCAGTAGTTCCGGCGCTAACAGCCTGGCTTTAACAAGCGCAGAATCACTATAAGTTACTTCTACAGCTGTTGATTTATCTACCGGAAGATCTGATTTTTTAGAAGAAATTTTTTCAACATCTTTTAGATTGTTTTCACACCCTGGCAGTACAAACACTCCCATTAACATTAAACTGTAAATAATGTAATAATGGGATTTCATTTTATTAATCAAACTTTGATTTAATAAACCACCGGTCATTCAGTGTAAAACCTAAATTGATATTTACATACCGATCGCGTACTAAATTATTACTTAATGTACCCCGCTGTCCTAACTCTGCTGATACATTTATTTTATAAAAAGTACTGCGGTTAGACTGTAAAGGTAATCCTAAACCAAAAGTAAAAGCATATTGATCAATATCATTATCTGCTATTTTAATAAAGGTTTTATCATATTTCAATCCAAACCGATAATCTATCAGTTTAAAATAGTTAGAAACAGAGGTAGCATCAGGAGTAAACTGTGTACCCAAAGCAACTCCATAACTATTATTTAAACCTGGATTTGAATCTCCTTCACTATAATCTGCCCAATTGCTGTAAGTTACATCTGCACCAACAAGCCATTTATTAGTCTTTTCAAAGGCAAAACCTAAGGTATGCGTTATGGGCATACTTAATTTCAATTTTGCACTTTCAGCAAAAAAAGTGGTATCTACCGGTAATGTTTCATCGGTAGTAAAATTTTTAAAATATCGTGTACTTACTATGGTACTGGTACTATTTAGCTTTGTTCCTAAATTACTAGTATAGCCAATAGTTAAATTGGTCTCAGATGATACTTTGGCGCTGTATTGTATTCCTAAGTCATAGCTTAAACCACCAATACTTTTACTGTTTTGTGTTCTGGAATTTAAAGCTGCTCCATCATCAGGAAATTCAGTAGAGCGGGCATCTTTAATATTTCCAAAAACATAATTAATATTAGCTCCCAGGCTTAAACCTTTTGCTAATTGAAAGCCATAGCCTAAATATGCTTTTGATAATCCCCCATTACCACTATAAACATAATTTACATTACTAATATCGGGTTCAGCTCCAATTTTCGAAGAATTTTTATATTGATAACCAAAATCGCTAAAAGGTAATAATCCAAAACTTAAAGCAGATGTTTTAGTTAAAGGTATGGCAAACGCCACATGGCTAAGAGTTCCGTTCAAATTGTTCTCTGATAGGCTTCCTTTGCTTAACTGGCGTGCAGATAAATATGCCCCTATATCAAAAGTGGTTAACTGTATAGCTGAATAGGATGCCGGGTTAGCCAGGTTGATATTATTATAACCTCCGGTTTTACGAATACCCATGCTTAGCCCGCCAATTGCCCTGCTTTGTGGCAAGAAAGAACCTTTTAAATCTCCTAAACCAAAACCGGAGTAAGGAGAACTGGTAGTGGTTTGTGCAAAAACCTGAAAGTTTGCAAAAAACAGTATGCAGAATAATATATTTTTAAGAATTTTAATCATTTTGTTGATAGATAACTTCATTTAAGCCAATAAGAACCAGTTGTGGCTCAATTTTTAAAGTGTGGACAAAGATGCTATTTTTCAAACGAGTACCAAAAAAATTCGCATCGCCGCCACAAAGTATAATTTTCAGGTTTTGATAGTGTGTAATATATTTATTTATAAATCCGCTCATTTCAAATACTATTCCGTTTAGTACACCGGAAAGTATTGCTGTACGGGTATCATTGCCTTTCCAGTCATTAAAACTTTCATCAGGATCAATCAACGGCAACTTTCCTGTAAAAGTATTTAAAGCTTTAAAACGCATATTCAGGCCCAACGAAATGCTTCCCCCGGAGTAAACATGATCTGAACTTATTGCATCATAAGTAATGCAGGTACCCGCGTCAATAACCAAACAATTACTATCAGGAAAAATAGTCTGTGCTCCTATTATTGCAGCCAGTCTGTCTAAACCTAATGTGTTAATACTTTTGTATTGATTGATAACTGATGTTTTTAATTGTGTACTGAACTTAATATATCGAGTTTTTTGTTTTAACAGATCTTCAAACTCAAATTCCCGGTTTTTTACTGAAGAAACAATTGTTTTTGATAATGAATGTGCAGAGAATAGCTGTTCTAAATAATTTGAAGTAAATTCACTTACCACATCCAGAAAAATAAGCTTCCGTTCTTTAAAAACAGCTATTTTAGTACGGGTGTTACCCATATCAATCACTAAATGGCACATCAGGCATTTACTGTTTTTAGTATAGATTCGAAGATACCCAAACCATCCTGATTAGATAAGAGTGCGTCTGCAGCACGTTCCGGATGAGGCATTAAACCAAACACATTTCGGTTCTTATTACAAATACCTGCTATATTATCCAGCGAACCATTAGGATTGGCCTCCGAAGTGCTATATCCTGCCTGATCGCAATAACGAAATAATACCTGATCACTATCCTGTATTTTTTTAAATTCATCATTTGATGCAAAATAGTTTCCTTCGCCATGTGCAATTGGAATTTTTAATGCTTTGCCAGTATCTAATAAAGATGTGATCAATGAATTTGTTGTTCTGGCTTTTATATAAACGTTTTCACAAATAAATTTTCTATTGATATTATGAAGTAAGGCGCCCGGAAGCAGGCCTGCTTCTGTAAGTATTTGAAATCCGTTGCAAATACCCATTACATAACCTCCTTTGTTTGCAAACTGAATAAGCTCCTGCATTAAAGGAGAAAACCTGGCGATAGCACCGGAGCGTAAGTAATCTCCAAAAGAGAAC
>JBASZP010000037.1:0-2850 GCA_049660965.1 Daejeonella sp.
GCCGTTTACAGGAAGGTAAAATTTACGACCAAACTAAAATTAAATTAGCGCTTGGCAATTTTTTTCAATCAGATAGAATACTTCAACTACGTGAGTTAGCATTACGCGAAGTTGCCCATCAGGTAACCCGAAAGGTAGATATTGAAGTCCCCAAAACGGTTAAATTTAGGGATGAGCGTTTTTTGGCCTGTATTTCATCTAATGCTGAAGCAGCAAAAGTTGTCATCAGGAAAACAGCCAGGCTTGCTTCATATTATAATTCTTCTTGGATGGTTTTATATGTCCAAAACAATACTGAAAGTGGTGATAAGATTAAACTGGATAAACAAAGGCATTTGATTAATAACTTTAAACTGGCAACTGAACTGGGTGCCGAAGTTATTAAAATTAAAAGCGACCAAATTGTCAGAACCATTATGCAGGTAGCAGAGGAAAAAGAAATTACAACTATTTGTATTGGTAAACCCCGTTTAAGTCTTTTTAAGCTGATAATGCAAACCGCAATCTTTAGCCAGTTGTTACGTAAAATAGTCGTAACAGAAACTGATTTAGTCATATTATCATGAAAATAAAAACCAAACTCCGCCTCGCCTTCGGATTCTTGTTCCTAATAATTCTTTTTTTTGGAGGCATCACTTTATTTTATCTTAATGAAATTTCCATTAATGCCAAAGTCATTCTGAAGGATAATTATGAAACTTTAAAGTTTACACGTGAAATGCGTGAAATACTGGATGAAAACACTTTACCCCTTGGAAAACCGGCAGCGGAAAAATTTGAAAAGCAACTTGTGTTTGAAGAAAACAACCTGACAGAAAAAGGAGAAACGGAAGTTGTTAAGGAGTTGCGGATAGAATATAAAAATATGATCAATCCGAATCTTCCCTTAGCTCAAAAGCAGGAAATAGTAAAACAGGCCCGTCTTCATTTAAGAACCATTGAGAAATTAAATATGGATGCTATTGTCAGAAAAAATCAAATTGCACAAAAGTCAGTAGAAAAATCTACCGCATATCTTGCATTTGTAGGGGGAATTACTTTTTTAATATTGTTCAGCTTTATTGTAAACTTTCCTGGATTTATTGCTAACCCTTTAAGGGAACTTACCGATGGTATTAAGGAAATAAGCAATAAAAATTATCATCAGAGACTCAATTTTAAGTTGAATGATGAATTTGGAGAAGTGGCACAATCCTTTAATCAAATGGCAAATCGTTTAGATGAGTGGGAAAATAGCAATTTAGCTAAAATCAAATCTGAAAAATTACGTATTGAAGCTATAATAGAACAAATGCAGGATGCTATAATCGGCCTGAATGAAAAGCAGAAAATCCTGTTCATTAATTCGGTAGCAGCCCAATTATTAAATTTAAATGAGAAGAATATTATTGGTCAGAATGCGATGTCCTTAGCCCTGAAAAATGATCTTTTAAAAAGTATTTTAGAAGACCAGAAAGTAAATAAACCATTAAAGATCTATGCCAATAATAAAGAATCTTACTTTGATCTGGAAAGCCGGGAAATTAGGGTGCCCGATTATGAAAAACAGGAAGAGGATGATATAAATATATTAGAAAAATCAGCCGGTAAAGTATATATACTTCGCAATATTACCCGGTTTAAAGAGCTGGATGAAGCGAAAACAAATTTTATTGCTACTATATCACATGAGTTAAAAACACCTATTTCATCATTAAAAATGAGCCTTAGACTACTTGATGACGAGCGAATAGGAGAATTAAATAATGAGCAGGCAGAGCTTTTAAAACATATGACTGATGATACCAATCGGTTACTTAACATTACCGGCGAATTATTAGACATGGCCCAGGTTGAGACCGGAAATATCCAGTTAAATTTCGCCCCCACAGATCCCGGAGAAATTGTTGATTATGCTGTAGATGCTGTTCTTCTTCAGGCTAAGCACAAATCAATTAATCTGGATATTAAAATGGATCCGGTCCTTGGCAAGGTTCAGGCTGATGTAGAAAAAACAGCCTGGGTCTTGGTAAACTTTCTTTCCAACGCTTTACGGTATAGCGCCGAAAAATCTAAAGTAATCCTGGAAGTACATCAGAAAGGGAATATGATCGAATTCTTAGTGCAGGATTTTGGCAAAGGGATAGAAGAAAAATATCAAAAGCATTTGTTCGACAGGTATTTCCAGGTACCAACTGATGGTAAAAATAAATCAGGTACAGGTTTGGGGCTTGCTATCTCAAAAGATTTCATTGAGGCTCAAAAAGGTGAAATATTTGTAGAGAGTGAATTGGGGACAGGAAGCAAATTTGGATTTAGCCTACCCGTAGCTATTTAAAATATACCCTTTAGTAGAAGATAGTCATTACAATAACACTTTAAGTTTTAGAAACAGGTTTCGGGATGGTACAATCTTTTTTATGTTCTCTCAGAAAATTGAGCCTCAGACACTCAAATTTGAGACTCGCACACTCAAAATTGAGCCTTAGATAGTGAAAATTGAGCCTCACACACTCAAATTTGAGACTCAGATACTCAAAATTGAGCCTCAGACACTGAAATTTGAGACTTAGATACTGAAAATTGAGACTCGCACACTGAAATTTGAGACTCACACACTCAAAATTGAGCCTCGGACACTCAAATTTGACACCCGGATACTGAATGCCGTAAAACAAAAAACCTGTATGTTAGAATTCATACAGGTTTAAATATGATGTGATCGCTTTGTTATTAAGAATTAGCCGGCGGCGGCGTGTTTTTGCCTTTATAGGTTCCTCTTTTAAAACGTTCTCTTAATTTATCGGCTACCGGCTTAAGGCCGGGTTCGGTTTTTTCGGCGGTTTCCACATAACTGAATACTCTCAATGC
>JBASZP010000038.1:0-12791 GCA_049660965.1 Daejeonella sp.
GGGCAGGGTCAAAACTTTTGTATATTCTTATTATTTGCTTTGCCTGTTTTCGCAGTTTTTATCAGGTGGTTTGTTAAAGTGTGGTATGATGAAAGCCAGGCTGATTTTAAAAACATGAGCAGAATGACCATGTTAAGTGGTTTGATGATGTTAATGTATTTTATATTGCTTAATTTGATTTAGAAGTTATTTTGCAGAAGGGAAACATTTAAAGGCAGAATAGGGATAATCCCGGAGATATTTAACTAAAGTAGTAAAAAATATTATCGTTTTCCACTCAGGATAAAGTTGTTATAAAACCCTTTCAATGTGAAACCAGTCATGCATAGTTTTAGTACCTGTAAAAGAACAAATGAAGGCTGTTGTAAGTAAAACCTTACTCATTTTCTTTCGGATCACGTTTACTTCCCTCATACAATTCATATTCCAGCAAACGACAATCAAGTTTACCATTATAAAATTCTATTTTACGTGAGGCCCGTAAACCTATTTTCTTAGCCAGATCCGGGTTTCCTGTAAAAATGTAACCGCGATAACCTTTGCATTTCTGCTTCATAAAATCGCCAATCCGTTTATAAGTTGCTTCTAATTTGGTATGTACGCCTAAACGTTCGCCATATTCTGGATTAAATATAACTACACCATTTCCTTCCGGGACTTCGGTATCTGCAAAATCACAAACTGCAAAATCTATCAAATGATCCACCCCGGCAGTTTTTGCATTTTTTTTGGAAATATCTATTGCATCTTCAGAAATATCGGTTGCAACAATTTTAAAGTTGATTTCTTTTTTTGCCTGATCTTTGAGCTTGCGCCGTTCTGCAAAAAACACTTCTTCATCATAGCCTAAAATATGCATAAAGCCGTAATTCATTCTAAAAATACCAGGCGTTTTATCTGTGGCCAATAATGCAGCTTCAATAGCCAGCGTTCCGGAACCACACATTGGAATTATAAAATGGCTTTTCTTATCCCAGCCGGTGGCCATAATTGTTCCGGTTGCCAAAGCCTCAAGCATAGGTGCTTTTCCGGGTATTTTGCGGTAGCCATGTTTTGCTAAGGTTTCACCAGCGGTATCAATAAAAATCTCTGCGATTTCATCTTTCCAGTACAAGTGGATAACTGCTTTATTTTGTTCAGGCCCCGTATTTGGCCTGATCTCTTTTTTCTCCTTTATCCGGTCTACAATAGCATCTTTTACTTTTAAATTAGCGAATAAGGGTGTGGTAATCGTTTCATTATCTACATTAGAAGTAACGGAAAAATAGCCGGTAAAATCAATTAGTTTTTCCCATTCAATTTCTAATAGCTCTTTATATAACCTGGCGGGATTTTCTGCTTCAAAAGTTTTAATAGAATATAAAATCTGGCTGGCGCAGCGCAAATTAAGGTTAAGCGGGATGCAATCATTTATTGATCCTTCCAGTTCCAGGCCTGTACTGAAACTTCTGATAATTTTATAATCAAGTGCTTCAACTTCCTGTTGTAAATAAGGCGATAAACGCTTATTACAGGTAATAATGATCTTGCTCTTAGTGTGGAAAACTTGCATAATAATTTGCGAAGTTAGTCAATTAAAAACTGTAGGAAATACCTTATTTTTACATAAAATTTATAATAAATAATTAAATAAACCTGACAATAAAACACAATTAGGTTTTGTTTTAAGCCGAATCTAAATGTTTAATTGTTTTTAATCTGATTTTAATATGGAAGTTAAAGGTAAAGTACATGAAATCTCTCCGGTTATAACTGTGAGCGATAAATTTAAAAAACGCGAATTAATTGTTGAATACGCGGAAAATCCGGCCTACCCTGAATTTGTAAAATTTGAAGCGGTACAGGATAAGGTTAACCTGTTTGATAATGTGAAAGTTGGCGATAATGTGGAGTTATCATTTAATTTACGCGGCAGGGCCTGGACAAACAAAGAAGGTATTACTTCTTATTTTAATACACTCGTTGTTTGGAAAATGAATATTTTAGGAGCATCTGAGTCCGGAGCTGCATCACCATCAACACCAGAGTATGCCCCGCCAGTAGATATTACTTCTAAACCGGATGATGATGATCTGCCTTTCTAAATAACGCTTCTGAAGGGTAATCAGTATTATCTTATCATCTATTCTGGTACCTAATAGTTTAAAATGGAAGGAATTTAATGATGTATTCATAATAAAATTCCTTCCATTTTTGCTTGCAATATTATAGCTTAAGCATTTTATAATCCTAAATAAATGAATTTGATAATTCGTCAGTATATTCTATTATCACTTGTTTTACTTTTTTCTCAATGTAACTCTAAAAGCAATTCAGAAAGTAACACAAAAAGCATAGATTCGTTATCCTCATCAGGTTCTAAAATAACAGCTTCTGATACCACTGCCTCTGATCCAAATCAGTTAATTTATACTAAAGGGTTTGAAGATCTAAAAGATTTTCCAAAAGAATGGGTCATGCTTACTGACTGTAACCCTCCTGACTCTATTACTCGAAATTATGTTGTAATGTTAGATAATAGTTCAATGTTTTATGGTGAGGCCACTATTAAATTTGAAAACCATAAATTTATTCTAACGGTTAAGGATTATTTAGTAGCAGATATTTATGAGATAAAAAGATGTAAAAAAAGTACTGAAGCAGAAATGGTTTACTATAATTTTGACCTTATTAGTGCAGTAGGTAAAGTAACTAAAAAAATGCAGGTAAATTACAGAGATAATTCTGAAAATCCGCAGCCAAGTATTTGGGTTTTTGATGAGAAAAAGGATCCTTCGGGTAATATAGAATATGCCTTTGTTTCCAGGAAATATGCTAAATCATTTAAGAATATCATTCAGAAAGAAGAAGAATAAAAAATCATTTTTTACAAACTCTATTTAATGAAACTTATCCGGTTCTAATAAAAAGGTATCCCCGCTTTAATAGATAACGGGTATACCTGTAATGCAGTTTAAATTACTTTTTACTGATTTTTCTTACGACCCATTTTCCATTTTGGTTTACAGCTAAATAGTATAATCCGTTTTTAGGAATACTGATCTGCTTACTATAATTTCCGCTGAAGTTTGCAGCCCTATCACTAAAAACTACCTTTATATCGCTGTCCAAAACTTTCACATCCATATTTCCGCGATCCTTTAAATTAAAAGAGAGTAATATTTTTCCGGTAGAAAAACTAGGAAAGAGTGTAAGGTCTTCTAAGAAATTTGATTCTTCTTTATTTGCTTCAGCACCTGTTATTTTTTTGAACTGTTCAGCAGAAACTTCATTAATACGAATACTCATACGATTGCTGAAACCATCTTTATCTGTATTGGTATAAGTAAATACCTGCGAGTTATTCTGTTCTCGTTCCATTGGAGGAAAACCGGGCATCCGGTGGAAAGATTCAGGATCAGAAAAACGAAGAAATGGTTCATTATCCATAGTCATTACCTTACTTCGAATATTCTTTCTGAAATCGCCAGGTTTCATATCAAAATTACTCCAGGTACTATCACCATCCATTGCAATAATCATACTGTCAGTAAACAATTCTATATTCCGCATGTTTTTCGGATCATGTTTAAACCTGAAGCGAAAAGCTTTATCCCCTTCATCATCTTTCCAAAATAAAGTATTGGTTTCTCCATTATGCTTTCTAAAGTTAAAATCTATATCCTTATCACCATGATCTTTAATGACGAGACCTTTGCCAGTAAGTTCCCTGTTCATTTCTGAAAACTCTTTCCTTAGCCGGGTCTGGTCTTTTTTATTAGCATCGCGAATGTTTTTTCCATTAATAATCGTATCACCATTAGTGATAATAACTGTTCGTGTTGCATCTTTTTTTGATTTTTGCGCACTTACTTTTCCACTGAATACAATTGGTATTAGCAAGAGTGCACTAAGAGTTAATTTTAATTTTGTTTTCATTTCCTTAATTTTATGAATGTACATTCGAATTTAAAGAGCTTATTTTTCGGTTTTTGTTAAAGTATTGTTAAAAAGTGTTAAAACTCAATTGACTAAGAGTGGGTTAAGTATTTTTGTTTAGAATGAAGAGGAAAAGTATCAATTTTATTATTGCCCTAATGTCTATTGCCGTAGTAGGTGTTATGGCTATGCAATACTATTTTATTCGTGAATCATTACGGTTAAAAGCCCAGATGTTCGATCAATCTGTGAACGAAGCTTTGAACAGCGTGGTTTATAAAATTGAAAAACGGGATGCTTTATTTTTTATGAAGCGTAAAGCAGAAGAAAAGCTGAAGCAAATAGAAATAGAAAAACCCCGAACTCCCGTACAGAATGTTGCAATAGAGACCCCGTTAAAAAAAGTGACGGACCTTGTAAAAGTCCGCCAACGTAAAATTGATGAAGACTTCCGTATGCGGGATAGTCTCTTACGCTCCCGTTATCCCAAAGCCTTATTAATAGATAATGATTTTTATGAAACGTATCTTAAAAACCCGGATGAGATTGATAAAGTACGTTTTGACGTAAAAATTCAGGATTATGTGGATGAAATGGGAAGGGTCATGCAAAATGAAATACAACAACTTTATGTTGAAAATCCGGGAAATCAAAAGGTAACTTTAAAAAAAGGTTCAAAAGATAGTATCCGGTATTTTATTGTAGATCCTGTTTGGGGCGCACAAATTATTTCTTTGCCAAAAGTAAATTCAAAAATTAAAGATCATATTATCCAGAACATCCGTGAGCAACAGGAAGTAAAAAAAGTGAATAAATACCTGGATTCTGTAAATACCATGAAACAGAAAATAGTTGTTTTTACGGATCTGGCGAAAGAGTATGATCAAATTAAAATTCCATTAAAAAAACGTATAAATCCTAAATTGATAGATACTTTACTAAAATCTGAACTTAAGAACAGGGGAATTAATTTACCTTATAACTATCAGATTAGCCTGACGGATCAGGATTCGGTAATTTTTTATCGGGCGGCTGATAAAACAAATGCATTTCCCGCAGAAAATACCTATACAACAGCGCTTTTCCCTAAAGAAATGATGGGGCAATTAGGAAAACTAACCATTAATTTCCCTAATAAAAGTACCCTGCTTCTTAGTAATGTTAATGTTCTGTTGTCATCTTCGGTAGCCTTATTGTTTATTCTTACCGCATGTTTTAGCTATACCATATTAACCATTCTTAAACAGAAGAAAATATCGGAAATGAAAACCGATTTTATTAATAATATGACTCATGAATTTAAAACTCCGGTAGCTACTATTATGATTGCAAGCGAGGCGTTAAAAGATCCTGAACTAACTGCAGATAAAAGCCGGATTGATCGTTTGGCAACTATTATATATGATGAAAATGTGCGTTTAGGAAATCATATTGAGCGTGTATTAAATATCGCAAAAATTGATAAAGGCGATATGAAATTGGAGCGTAAAGAAGTTGAAATGAATGACCTTATTGCTGCAATTATTGACAGCATGTCTTTACAGTTGCAAAAAAGGAATGCAGAAGTTGAACTTCATCTTAATGCATCAAATTCAACTGTGCTTGGAGATGAATTACATCTTTCAAACGTGATTTTTAATTTACTGGATAATGCAAATAAATACAGTCCTGAAGATCCGAAGATCAAAATTAGCACGGCTAATTCCGGTAAATATTTAGTTATTAAAGTAGCCGATAAGGGTATTGGAATGAACAAGGACCAGCTTGCTAAGATCTTTGACCAGTTTTACCGCATATCAACCGGCAATTTGCATGATGTAAAGGGTTTCGGACTGGGTTTAAGCTATGTAAATGATATTATTAAACGTTTAGGCGGAACCATCCGCGTAAAAAGTGAAAAAGATAAGGGCTCAGAATTTGAAATTAATATTCCAACAGTATGAAAAAAGTATTGCTTGTAGAGGATGACCCTAACTTAGGGATGTTATTGCAGGATTACCTTCAGTTAAAAGGCAAATTTGAAGTAGTTTTATGTACTGATGGAGAAGCCGGTTTAAAAGCCTTTACTAAAGAGCCCTTTGATATCTGTATTTTTGATGTGATGATGCCTAAAAAAGACGGCTTTACCTTAGGAAAAGAAGTGCGTAAAATGAATCCGCACATTCCAATTATTTTTGCTACTGCAAAAGCCATGATGGAAGATAAAACCCAGGCCTTTAATTTAGGTGGCGATGATTATATAACCAAACCCTTTAGGATAGAAGAATTATTACTGCGAATAAATGCTTTATTAAAACGTATTGCTAATCCGGATAAAGCGGAAACGCTTAGACAGGAAACTAAATTTGATGTAGGTAATTATCATTTTGATTATACAGCTCAATTAATTGTTTACGGCAATAAGCAACAAAAAGTTTCTACTAAGGAAGCGGAATTATTACGCCTGCTATGTCTTAAAAAGAACGAAGTTTTAACCCGTGAAGAAGCCCTGATCAGTATATGGCATGATGATAATTATTTTAACGGCCGCAGTATGGATGTGTTTTTAAGTAAACTGCGTAAATATTTAAAAGAAGATCCAACAGTTGAAATTATTAATGTGCATGGCCGGGGTTACAAATTGCTGGTGAATTAAGCTATCGGCATTGCATTTTTAATTTGATCTAACGGAGAACGTTCCTTTCTCTTTATTCCATTTTAGAGTTACCGGCTTTAAAGATTTGATCAGTTCTGTATATTCGGTATAACCGTCAACTGATGAACTAAAGGGGTTATCATTTTCCCCGACAGGGTAAACACTCAATTTAATAAATGTTCCTTTTTGTGGTAATTCAAACCGAATGTGATAGCGATCGCCAATACGTTCTGCGAGAGAATCAGCCAAACCAAAAAGCTGAAGATTTAATTGGGGAATAACCCGATCCGTTACCTTATTCCATTTGTTTTTTTCAAAGGTGTAAAAATCCGCCTCTGTTACATAACTGCTTGGTCCTTCTGAAAAGGATGAATAAGCAAATAAGCGTTTTCCATTGCCCTTGATAAAGTAAGTGAACTGAATTTCACCTCCATATTTGTAACTATAATCCGCATCCTCATATTTTATGGATATATATTTGTTCTTTTCATCAATATTGGGATGGTTATGTTCGCCTTCCTTTAATGAAACAAAGTCTTCCTTAAAAGGGAAAGCCTTAAAATAATCCTTAATGTTTTTGTAAGACTGAAATTCCGGAAAGAAAAGAAATACGGTTAATAATAAAAATTTGCTCATCTTAATAGTATTTGTTTGTTAAATATGCTGAATTTAATTGGTTTCTTATACTCTATCTCTGCTATAAAACTCCTGAGATAATACCTGAGAGTTAAAAACAATACTACTTAAGCCTGTCTTTCGGGTAATACTATGCAAATTTTACTGTTTACATGTTTAGGTTTAAAAATTGGAGTACGAAATCTGGTAATGCCCTTCCACAACTGTACAAATACTGTACGAAACGTTTCCGGATGATCCGCACCATTTCCAGGTGATCCGGACTATTTCCTAGTGGTCCGTACCATTTCCGGGTGATCCGCAGCCATTTCCGGATGGGCCGTAACCATTTCTAAGTGATCCGCACCATTTCCGGGTGGGCCGTAACCACTTCCGGATGGGCCGCAACCATTTCTAAGTGATCCGCACCATTTCCGGGTGGGCCGCAACCATTTCCTGATGATCCGCACCATTTGCGGGTGGGCCGCCAATAATTGCTATTGATACCTATTAATTCAGGATTACATTAGCAGCACTTTCCAGGCAGTAACTACATCACCAAGTTCTAATAGCTCTTTGGCTTTTAAATGAAGCTGGCTTCGCCGTGTTGCAGCATCACCAATGGTGACGTCTAAAATTTCTTTTATTTCCGGATTCTTACTCATTGCCTCGATCTCTTCATCTGCCGGCAAAGTTTCTATATTGCCTAATTGACCTAAATTATTTCCGCTTAAAACAGCGGAATTTTTAATATGAAATGGAAGTGCATCAACACCAATTCCAATAGAACGAACCGGTTTGATAACCTTAAAAAGATTGTTCTCTGTAACCCGGCAATACCAGTCGCCGCCTAAACGAGCTACCAGATCAATTTTTGCCTGGTCAATCTTTCCTTCCGCATCCAAGATATCGTCCTTTATATGGATCAGTTTGATTTCGGCCAGTATTAAATTTCCGGCCCCTGCATTTTTACCAAGAGCAATTACTTCATTAACCACACATTCCAGCTGAACAGGGGCTTCGGCCACACGGGGTGGTTTAACCAGTTCAGATTTTAGTTCGGTAAATCCGGCTTTTATAAACTCATTCGTCCCTTTCGGATATTCTACACTCGCCAGTGAAGTTTGCTGAACCATGGCATAATTCACAATATTGATCACACATTCGGGCACTTCCAATACATTTTCCAGTGTGTGTTTGGTAGTATTATCCCGTACCCGCCTTGCCGGGGAAAATATACAAACAGGAGGATTACTGCTGAATAAATTAAAGAAACTAAAAGGGCTAAGATTTACATTCCCAGCCTGATCGATAGTTGATGCGAAACAAATAGGACGGGGTGCAATGGCATATTGTAAATAGTTTTGCAGTTCGGCAGGACTTAGATCGGCGGTTTTTAATGTGAGCATAGCGTATGGTTAAAAAGGTTTAAGGTTGGAAGTTTTTAAAGGTGCTATGGCATTGTTTGACTTCTTTTTCTGTTTTTCAAAATTTGAGAGAGTGTCTATTATTTTTTATTATAAAATTATCCGGATGAGGCTGTTATAATAAGTAAGATATCAAATAAAGCCGGTACTATTAACCTCAGAGCATTCTGCATTCATTCCTTCTATCATTCATTCGATTCCATCCATCCTTCCTTCCTTCCTTCATTCATTCAACCCTTCATCTTCTTCAAAGCTAATATCGAAAAATCAGTATTTACTTTGCGAATGGTATTGGTTAAGCAACCTAATCCGGTAATATCCATTTCTACCACATCATCCGGTTGTAACCACTGCGGTTTATAATCAGGGTCGTTTAATAAACCCGTTCCGTTTAATTCTAAAAAACATCCGGTGCCAACCGTGCCCGAGCCAATCACATCGCCCGGTAAAATATCCACGCCATAAGCACAACGTTCAATAATCTCGGCAAAAGTCCAGTCCATATCACCCATAGATCCTGCCGAAACTTCAATTCCATTTACCCGGCATTTCATTTTCAGGTCATAACTATTTCCTGTATGATTAGGTTTAGGAGCTATCTTATACTGTTCCAATTCGTCCGGCGTAACTAGCCAGGGGCCAATAATCGTGGAAAAATCTTTGCCTTTTGCCGGGCCGAGGTTCAGTACCATCTCCTCCATTTGTAAAGTGCGGGCACTCATATCATTCATGATCATATAGCCTGCTATATATTTATCCGCTTCTGCTGCTTTGATATTTCTCCCTTTTTTGCCAATAACCACAGCGGCTTCCAGTTCAAAATCCAGTTTCTGAAAATGATCCGGCATACATTCAATATCACCCGGGCCCTGAATGGCATTATGATTTGTAAAATAAAAGATAGGGTACTGGTCAAACTCCTCGATCATGTCGACCTTTCTGTTTCTCCGGGCAGAGGCCACATGCTGTCTGAAGGCATAACCATCCCGGCATGATGTGGGATGAGGTACCGGGGCTAAAAGCTCAAAGAATATTTCTTCTTTAGCTTCTCTTTTCCCGGTCTTTATTTCTTCACTTATCTTTTTTGCACGTTCCATTAGCTCTTCTCCGCCCGATAGAAACTCATTCATATTATCAGGAATAAGCTTATCGCAGGAATTGAGGTTATAAATATGTCCGTTTACAAAAATTCCTAATTGTTCGCGGTCTTCGGTTTTATAAGAAACTAATTTCATGTATTGCTTTGTTTAGTGGGTTTTCAAAACTAATAAAAAAATCATTCCCACAGCTTTAAACCTGGGGCTCTATTTTCCACTTTTATTATTGAGGGTAATCTAAAACAAAGCAGAATTACTTATTAAAGAATATCAATTTGTTTGAAAAATATTTTGAATTGAACAGATAAGTAAGTTGATGGTTTAATGGGTAAGCTTTATAGAAATCAACAAATGAACAGTATTCGTTGGAGGTAAAAACCTTTATATCAAAAACTATAACTAGCAGTTGCATTTACCACAGGAGACCAATAAATTGATTTAAAATTATAAGTATGAGAATACAAGGTGCCAAGCTTAATACCCGCATTGAATTTGTTGGTAACCTTAAAAATTACAGGATAGATATATACCTGGTGATTTAATGCATTAACAAATGCGTTTTCAAATAATTCTCCGCGAATTTTAATTTTGGAGGAAAGCTCTTTTTCCCAGCTTAATTTCAGTGTAGGGGTCAGATAAAGATTTTGTTTGTTATCAGAACTGGTTTTATTCCATACTGACAGGCCATATCCAAAAATTAACTTTTTAGACAGTTCATTATTTCTGTACAAACTCAAACTTTGGGGAGCTTTAGGATATACTGAAAAGTAAGATTGATAATAGCAGGAATAATTACCATATTTATAAGGAGGTAACTCAAAGTCCAGAGAAAGATTTTGAAATTCACTATTAATATAAATTCCTGAAATACTTAATTTTTGAGCCTTTAAAAAACTGCAAGAAAAGAATAAGAGGATGAAACAGCTATAATTTTTAATCATTTTTTTAGTAACAAACCTGAGCATAGTTTCCATTATCATCACAATAGCCGGGATTAAAGCATGTTGTTTTGGTTATTAAATAATTTAAATTCTGTTTTGCTTCATCATCAAAAAAGGGGTACGGACAACGAACATCGGCAGCACGCGGATCGGCGCAATCAGGAGAATCTGGTGCTGTGCCGTGCGAAAATTTAACATCAAAATGAATACTATTACCATAAGAATTGGAAGTGTGATATAAGTAACCTATTACCTGACCTTTTTTAACCGACTCTCCAACGGAAACGGTAGCTATAGAAAGATTTTGATAAGAAACATTAAATCCATTTACAATTCTCAGAATAACACTAGTTCCGGATTCTGTGTTATCATAAGGGGCAACACGGGTAATTTCTCCATCATAAACTGCAAAGACTTCACAGGAGTCTGGTCCGGCAAGATCAATTCCGGGATGTCCTAAAGGGTGCCCTCCACCTTTTACATTATAAGGCCAGATATAATTATTTAAAACCCCGGTCTCATCATCAGAAAGAATATCATTGTTTTTTATTACCTCATCAATCTTTTTAAAATTTAACGGGAATATGAATTTGCCATAATATTCTTTAGCATTAATGATAAAAGGGTCTTTATTGCAACCAATCGGAAAATATATTAATACTAAAGAAAGCACAAATTTCCATAAATCTTTAGGAATTAAATCCTGGTGGAAAGCGGTAAAACTGTATTTTATCATTTTTATTTTAGCGGTTATTTTATAAAGTGATTAAAGGTATTTTATATGATATACTTATTATAAAAAAAAATAGCTTTGTAATAATAATTATTACTTAACCTACAAACTTAATGATTAATAACGGTATTAATATAAAATTATTGTATTAAATTAAAAATAATTTCATATTAAAATTAGGCAGGAGATGTAAGGGGAAATATAAAGAAGAGAGATTCAATGCTAAATAACTTAGAGCAGAAAATTAACAAGATTTACTTATTACAAATGAGTTTTGATAATTGTTTAAATAATTTCTATACTTCTATTTATGGAATTGCCAGTCCAAAATTGAAATAGATCAGTAGAATTCCTTTCAGAGGATATAAACTCGTAAATCATTAACAAGCTTCTGGCTAGAACTTAACTACAACTTATTTTTAAGTTCATGGTTAAAAATTTCCATGCTTAAAACCTTTAAACAAGTAAAAATCCTTAATTTTATAGCGGTCAATTTATAAACTAACCATGCCCATATATCATACATTAGGAACTGTTCCGCAAAAAAGGCATACGGTTTTCCGTAAGCCAGATGGAAAGTTATATGCTGAAGAACTGGTTTCTACCGAAGGATTTTCCAGCCTCTATTCTTTAGTTTACCATACCCATCCGCCAACTATTGTTAAGGAATTAGGTAAACCTTATTCCGTAGAACCCAAAATTGCACGTGAAAAACACTTACGGCATACCAGTTTAATTGGTTTTAACATTAAACCAGAAGATGATTATTTAGAAAGCCGTAAACCTGTGCTGGTAAATAGCGATTTACATATCGCCTTAGCCGCTCCACGTAAATCGATGACTGATTATTTCTATAAAAACAGTCAGGCTGATGAAGTGATATTTATTCATGAGGGCACCGGTACGTTAAAAACAGGTTTTGGAAATATCCGTTTTGAATATGGCGATTATCTTATAGTTCCGCGAGGTACTATTTATCAGTTAGAATTTGATATGGAAACTAACCGCCTGTTTATTATAGAAAGTTTTAGCCCTATACGTACCCCGAAACGTTATCGTAATGAATGGGGGCAATTAATGGAGCATTCCCCCTTTTGCGAACGTGATATTAAGCGCCCGAAAGATCTGCAGACTAATGATGAAATAGGGGATTTTAAAGTTCTGATTAAGAAACAGGGCTTAATGTATCCATACACTTATGGCACACATCCCTTTGATTTTATAGGTTGGGATGGCTTTCATTATCCATGGGCATTTTCTATTCATAATTTTGAGCCTATTACCGGACGTGTACATCAGCCGCCTCCCGTGCATCAAACATTTGAAGGACATAATTTTGTGATCTGCTCCTTTGTCCCACGTAAATACGATTATCATCCCGAATCGATACCTGCTCCATACAATCACAGTAATATAGATAGTGAT
>JBASZP010000039.1:0-7607 GCA_049660965.1 Daejeonella sp.
ATGCACATTGGCCATAAAAGAAACCGGTGTGCCTGCCTGATGCATGGCCATTGCTATACCATACTCTTCTGCATAATCACCAATTCTTTTTGTTTCCAATAATCCACCGGATGAAGCAAGGTCGGGATGAATAATATCTACTGCCCGTTCATCAATGAGTGGCTTAAAATATTTCAGTAAATAAATATCCTCTCCGGTTAGTGTAGGTGTTTCTAAAGCATCCGTCAATCGTTTCCATTGCTCGGTATACTCCCACGAAACAATATCTTCCAGCCACGCTAAGCGATATTTTTCCAGTGCTCTTCCCAAACGAATACCGTTGTTATAATCAAAGTGTCCGTAATGATCCGTTGAAATAGGTATTTCATACCCAACCATGCTTCGTACATTTTCTACTAAACTCTGCAATACTTCTAACCCCTTATCGGTAATTTGAATTTGAGTAAACGGATGCAGCGTATTACCGTACGACATATAATTATCCCTATCGCCCCATTGTGCTAAATTACCCTGTGCATTTTCCCAAAATTTATTGTTGACCATGGTGTCAGGTATCCCTTTTAGTTCCCCAATGGAAACGTCCATTTTCAGCCAGGTATATCCTTGTTCCTGGGTACGGTATTTAATTAATTTCTTTTGTTCTTCCGGAGAAGATGCTTCTGGTGTATCTGCATAAATTCTTATTTTATCTCTATAACGTCCCCCTAACAATTGCCAGCATGGTACATTGTAAGCTTTGCCGCATATATCCCATAGTGCCATTTCAACAGCGCAAACACCACCAGCCTGCCGGGCCTGACCGCCAAACTGCTTTATCGATTTAAATATTTGCTCAACGTTGCACGGGTTTTTCCCGAGTATTCTGCTTTTAAGCATCAGCGCATATCGTACATCAGCAGCATCTCTTACTTCGCCTAAACCATATATGCCCTGGTTGGTATCAATACGAATAATCGCTGTTCCTCCCATTACAGCAGTAAGACAATAGCGCATATCTGTAATTTTTAAATCACTTGGGCTTGAAGTGCGGCTAACTTTTTGGGTACTTTGTGCAACTATTTCTTCAATAGGAGAAAACGCCATGGCACTGCCTAATGCTATACCACCCATTGTTGCTTTTTTAAAAAAGGACCGGCGGTTATTTTCAGGTAATTTCGCTATAGATGGGTCATCTGTAATATCGTTATCATTTAAGCCCAGTTTGGTTAAATATTTTTGTGAGGGTGTCATGATGTATGATTTTAGTTTTATAGAATCATTTCTTTGCAGGATGCTTAGTTTGTTAAGTAATAGTAAATCACGGAAACAATCTACCAAGTTCTATCTTTCAGGAATTTTTCCAGTTCCTCCTTCGTCATAGACATTTTATCTGGATTGTCTTTAATCCATTGTAGGAAGTCATTTTTAATTTCAGAAGTCCATTGTGTATCAATTTGCCCTGGCGTGTATCTTCCTTCCTTCAAACGTTGATGGCCAAAAGCATCTCTCAGCGCAATAAATTCAGCATTTATCACTACATCTTCCACCAGATAAGCAGGTACAAAAACAACACCTCCCTTTTTTGCAAGGACTACATCACCGGGCAATACCGTTGCCCTGCCAATACGAATGGGGACATTAATACCACCCAACATCATCTGTTGAATATAAGAGGGGTCGTAACCTTTTATCCACGCATTAAATCCTTTAATTTCTCCCAATCCTTCTATATCTCGTACTGAACCATAAAATATTACACCCCGTCTTGATTTTGCGTAAATACTATTACCAAGATTATCCCCTATCAAGGTGCCATCTACTACTTTGCCGTAACTATCGGCTACATAAACATCACCATTTTGCAACACATCAATTGGCCAAGAGTTGGTGGCACCAATGCGCTCTTGTTTCTTTCCTTCTGACTTTATTAATGAATCATAATCAGGTCGGAGTGGCCAGTATTGTGCAGTTACAACTCTGCCTGTCATTACTGAGTCTGGATGTATCAACATCCAATCACCTTCAAATTGGTTTTGAAATCCTTTGTTCCGAAGTATTCCCCAAGCTTCTTCAAGACGTATGTTTTTCAACCGCTCAAGAAGTTGGTCCGAAACTTTGGGTCTGCCATCCGAAAACCGAACACCTTTCCATCTTGATGTTAATTCTTTTACTTGATCAGATGAAAGGGTTACCTGTTGTGAATATAAAAAGTATGGCAGGATGCCGATAAGCAAATAGATAAAACATATTTTTTTCATATAGCAACTGTTTTAGATTATTGTAATTCTGCAAGAAGTGAAAACTCATTATCGAGTTTACTGCTTAGACTTTCAAAAATATTAAAACACTTCATGTAGGTGTTGTTATTATTCTCAGATGGCAAAAAATTAGGAGCCAAAGTAATTGTAGATGCTGCTTCCTTAAGATCTTTAAAAATTTTCATTTCGGTAGCTGCAAGCAGAAAGGCTCCGGTACTTACACCGTTCGTATTTTGAGCAATATGTACAGGTTTATTAAAAACATCGGCTATCATTTGCGTACAAAAAGGGATAGTAGCAAAACTACCATTGATAGAGAGTGTAGATATGTTTTTATGAGCATTGAGCATTTTTCCAATACTGAATATCTCATACATAATGCCTTCTATGGTAGCACGTATAAAATGCTTCTTTTCATGTTTGATGTTAATACCAAAATACATACCCCTCGCATCTGCATTCCAGATGGGCGCCCTTTCTCCCAATAGATAAGGCAGGAAAAGTAAACCATTACTACCTGGCTGTACTTTAGCAGCCTCCGTATACAAATCTTCCATACACCTTTCTATATCATATGCTCGGGCAAAATCTCCAAACTGCTTGGCATACCATTCAAAAATCAGTCCCCCATTATTAGTAGGTCCGCCACTTACATAACAGGTTTCTGTCAATAAGTAATTAAACACCCTTTTCTTTTCATCATACAGCTTTTGTCCACCCATCACTCTTACTGCACCACTATCTTCAATAGTAATAGTCGCTGCATCATTATTCCATATACCTGAACCTAAAGCAGCCAAACACCCATCGCTGCTACCTACCAATATTTTTGTATAATCATCTAGCCCTAGTGAATTTTGATATGCTTTTTTAATATTACCGGCCTCGCTAAATACCGGAACAAGATCGGGTAAATCAACCTGCTTAATACCAGCAAAAGCCAGCGCATCACTTTCCCATTTAACAGTATCGATATTTAACATACCTGTAGAACCCGCAAGGCTATAATCGAGTAAATAATTACCAGTAAGTTGATGTATAATATATGATTTGATTGATAAGAACTTAGCTGTTTTTGCAAAACGCTCTTTATCATTATTATTCATCCATGCAATTTTAAGCATAGGCGACATCGGGTGCAGAGGCATACCTGTAGCTGCATAAATATCATTGGCCTTTCCAGAAATTTTTAAGTCCTGCATTTCCTTTTTGGCTCTGCTATCAGACCATGTAAGAGCATTTCCCAATGGTGTGCCGTTTTTATCTACAGCCAGTAAGCTGTGCATCGATGAGCTAAAACAAATGGTGGCTACCCGGTAATGTTGAGGATATATTTTTTCATTGAGTAGGTTTTTAAGAACATATAACATTGTAATAAACAATTGTTCGGGATCCTGTTCACTATAATCTGGTTGCGGATGAAATGTTGGATAATGGCCTTTCATATTACCTATTATTGTCCCATTCAGGTCGAATGCAACAATACGTACAGCATTTGTACCCAGCTCAATTGTAATTATACATTTCATAAGTTATTTTTTATACTATTCATTTAATAAATTATTTTTTCTAAACTCTCCGGGTGTATAACCAGTAAGTTTTTTGAAAGTCGTGGAAAAATGCTGCGATGAGTAAAACCCGGTTTCCAAAGCTATATCCGTAATATTTTTTTCTTTCTTCTTAAGCATTTTTATAGCTTCAGAAATCCTGATATTAATCAGATAATTAATAGGGGTGAACCCAGAGTAACTCTTCACTTTTTCATTAAATATAGTTGTACCCATCCCTGTTATAGCAGCCATTTCCTCTACAGTCCATTGATGTGACAAATCCATTCTTAACGATTGCTCCAACTGCATAAATGCTTTAGGAAAGTCACGGGGTGGATTATTTTGTTGAGTAAGCTTTCTCGCAATTGTAATTAATAGCTCGTCGATTAATTGATTAAAGCGGGTAGTAAAGCCGAGTGACTGGTTGTGAATTTCATTAATTAATGAATGGAAAATCCTGCCACAATCGTTCGGATTTGAAATAACAGATGTGACAGATAAAAACAAAACCCTTGCTACGGCCTGTTGTTCATTTTCGTTTAACCCACTCCATTTTCCAATGGATGGCATCTTCGATCCCAATGCTTCTGTATTTAGAAATATCCAGCTGATAGTTCCTATTTCCAGTATACTTTTTTCATGTCCCATTTTGTCATTGGGCAACGAAAGCACCACATCGCCCGGAAACAGCAAAAATGTTTTACCATTTACAACCCATTCAAATCTCCCCTCATTAATACAATAGATTCTTAAACAATCTGATTTTGTTTCACCAAAAGAATTTAATTGTATAGCCTGGTTTTTACGTACACCAAATTCCATTACGTGCGGAAAGAAGTGCAGTAATTGCGATGTTTCCTGATGATAATGGAATTGTAACATACCTGCCGGAAGTTATTATTAGGAAGACTAAATATATGACATGCTGATTATAAAAAACAACTTCCAAAATGTGCAATATTTACCAATGTTGAATTTTGGTAGATTAATGTCTTATGAAAAAATAGTTTTACCTGATCGAATAAAAGTTTAGTACACCAAAACAGCTAGCTATATGAAATCTAAATCCCTCAGAGGTTGGCGCCTTTACGCCATTAATTTTTTTTTACTCCTTATAAGTTCTCTATCTACAATTGCACTAAATGCACAATCAGTAAAAGGTACTGTAACTGATCAAAACGGATCAGGTATTCCCAATGTAACTGTAGCAGTAAAGGGAACAACTGCTGGCACAAAAACAGATGATGCCGGAAATTTTAGTATAACTGCAAGAAAAGGGGATATACTAAATTTCAGCTCCGTTGGTTTTGTTACAAAAGAAGTAGCAGTATCAGATGAGGGCGCAGTCATAAAACTTATTCTGAATACCAACGCGAGAGACTTAGGAGAAGTAGTTGTTACAGCACTTGGCATTAGTAAGCAATCCAGAGGACTTGGTTACGCTGCCTCAAATGTAAAACCAGATGAACTAACCATTAATCGCACACCCAACCCAATGAATGCGTTGCAAGGTAAGGTCGCGGGTGTAAACATCTCCAGTCTTGGTACCGGACCCGGAGGTTCTTCGAAAATCCGGATAAGAGGTCAATCATCTTTAAGCGGTCAAAACGGGCCACTAATTGTAATTAATGGCGTACCTGTTGATAATACGAATTTTAACGAATCTACCAGCTCAGGTATAAGAGGTGGTGGTGTAACAGCTGATGGTGGTGATGGTTTATCTAGTATTAACCCAGATGACATTGAGAGTATGACCATACTGAAAGGTGCTCCTGCTGCAGCACTATATGGTTCAAGGGCACAGAATGGTGTAATAATGGTTACAACTAAAACAAAAGGAAAAACAAAAGGAATCGGGCTATCTTATAATTTCAATTTTACCAGTGAAACTCCATTAGATTTTACCGATTATCAAACCGAATATGGACAGGGAGAAAATGGTGTTCGCCCAACGACCCCTAACCCAACTTCGGGACAATGGTCTTTTGGAGAAAAAATCACACCAGGACTTACACATACGCTTTTCAATACACCAAACCTACCTTACGTTGCACAAGGAAGCCGTATAAAAGAATTTTATAGAACAGGTACTAATATGGCACATACAGTTACCTTCAGTGCCACCGGAGAAAAAGGGGGCTTGCATTTATCACTAAACAGTACAGATAATAAAGGTATTGTACCTAATAACCGATTCGCTAAGAAAGGTTTAAACCTTGGTTACAGCTATAATTTAAGTCCTAAGCTTTCATTTGCTGGAAGCATTAATTATACAAATGAACTAAATTATAATCCTCCAAATATTGCCAATCAGGATAATACTATACCCACTACCTTAATGGCTATGGCTAATACAATGCCGTTAAGCGTATTGAATGCAAACAAATATGACCCCGCCACAGGCGATGAGTACCGCTATTCCCGTTTTACAAACAGAACTAACCCTTATTGGATTTTGGCCGAACAGTTTCACAACATCAGAAGGGACAGGATATTCGGAAATATCTCAGTGAAGTATAATTTGCTCCCTTGGTTATATGTACAAGGTAGATTTGGGCAAGATTTTTCAAGCCGTGATGAAGAAGTAAATAACTTTCCTACTGGACAAACATCCAGAGCCCTTGTTCCCGGTTTTGCCAATGGAATTTATACACAGGAGGCTCGACGCTTTAGAGAAACCAATATGGACATATTGATTTCTGCTAATAAAAAATTTGGCAATTTTGATGCTACCCTTACCGCTGGTGGCAACCAAATGAGACAACGGCTTGATATTAACAACATACAAGTGACAGATTTTTTTGTAAGAGGCTTATACACCGTACAAAATGGCAGAGCTAAAGATCCTATTTACACCCTCATTACAAAAGGAGTAAACTCAGTATATGGTTCTGGTGAAATATCATGGAACAAAGTATTTTATTTATCTGGCACTATAAGAGATGATGCCTTCTCTACCTTGTCTCCAGCAAACAGACATGTACTTTATCCTTCTGTTTCCGGTTCTTATGTGCTGTCTGAACATCTTTCAAAAGTATGGTGGCTCGATTTTGCTAAACTGAGAGTGGGTTATGCAGAAGTAGGCAGCGATAATTCTGTAGATGCATTTTCAGATCAGTTATTTTATGCCGTAGCAGCTAACTTACCCACTAACTCAGCTAATACTCCGGTCCCCTTAGCAACAAGTGGCAACTCAATCCCTAATCCAGATTTAGTACCTAGCCGTACGGCTGAAACAGAAGCTGGATTGGAAGTACGCTTGCTTAACAATAAAATCAATTTTGAAGTTTCTGTTTACAAAAAGGTTACCAGCGACCAGATAGTTTCTGTACAGGTTTCGGACGCTTCCGGATTTCTTACTAAAAGAATAAATAGTGGTAAAAGCCAAAATAAAGGTTTTGAAGCAGTATTAGGTATCACTCCTGTTAAAACAAAAAATTTCACTTGGAATTTTACAGCTAATACTTCTTATAATAAAACAAAAGTACTTAGCATCTTAACCAACACACCTGGAGAAAGAATAACTACAGGCACTCACGTCTTTAACGGAGAAACACGGCATGTTGTAGGTCAGGAAATGGGGCAGATTGCCGGATTTGGTTACCAAAGAGATGCCACAAAAAACAATCAAAGAGTTTTCCAATCAAATGGTTTACCACTTAGAACATCCGGATTGGTATTATTTGGTAGCGCATTACCAAAGTGGACAGGGGGATTTTTAAATTCATTTAATTATAAAGGACTTTCTCTTTCAATTTTTATCGACTATAAGTTAGGAGGCAAAATGCTTTCCGGAACAAATTTCAACGCAGTCAGACAC
>JBASZP010000040.1:0-3517 GCA_049660965.1 Daejeonella sp.
CTGAAAAAGGTATAGTGGCCTGCCAGATGGATTTGAAGATAAATGGTTTAAAGTGGGAAGTATTAACTGCCGCTTTAGAGCAGGCTAATGAGGCCCGTCTTCATATTTTAAATGAAATGAAGAAAACTATTGCTGCGCCGCGGGAAGATTACAAACCACATGCGCCGCGAATAGTTGAATTAAGAATAGATAAAGAATTTATTGGCGCTATCATTGGCCCCGGAGGAAAGATCATTCAGGAAATGCAGCGTGAAACAGGCGCTACCATTGCTATTGAAGAAAAAGATAATCAGGGTATCATCCAGATCTTTGCAGACAATAAAGATGCTATTGATAAAGCGGTAAGCCGTATTAAAGCCATCGCATCTAAACCGGAAGTTGGTGAAGTGTATGAAGGTAAAGTGAAAACAATTATGCCTTTTGGCGCCTTTGTTGAAATTATGCCGGGTAAAGATGGTTTATTACATATATCTGAAATTGACTGGAAACGTTATGAAACAATGGATGGAGTTTTAAATGTAGGTGATATGGTTCAGGTGAAATTGCTTGAAGTGGATAAACAAGGTAAATTGAAACTTTCACGCAAAGCATTATTACCACGCCCACCACGTCCGGAAGATGAGAAAAAGGAACAGGTTTCCAATTAGTAATATTTAATAAGTTGTTAAACCCGCTCACAGAAATGTTGAGCGGGTTTTTGCTTTAAACTCTTTTCATTAGTAATTTACATTTAGATAATTGCACCTTAATTAATGAATATTTTTGACTATAAATTACTCTATTTTTATAAAACATTATGATTAATTCAGTTTTATTAGAACAATGGAGAAATGGATATACGCTGCATTTAGATGCGATCACATTTAAAAATGGAGATATAATTCTATTAGAATATTTTGAATTATTGGATCCGAATAATTACAGCATTAAACAAAAACATATTTCTCCCTTAGTTAGAACAACTTTTGAATCTATATTGGAGTTTAATAATGATCCATGGGTTCCTTTTGCACAATATATAGGAGAGAGCAACCAATTAATATGTGGTGAAGGAACAATGGGTAATGAAGGCTTTGTAGCTTGTATTGATGATAATAAAGATTTTGAGTGGGTGTTTTTTAGTACAAGGTCTAATCCGTTTTTAAAAGTATTTTATGATGATAAGCATATTGTGGCTTTATCTGAATATCATGATTATTGGATATTTTCTAAAGATCATCCTGAAAAGATCGATATTAAAAATTCTTACAAATAAATAGAAATCCGTTTTTAGAAATTTTGAACAGGCTTTTGCTTTAACCTGTTTTTATTAGTAATTTGCATTTACATAATTATTGTTTAACCTGATAAATTAATTATATTAAGTTCTCACTTCTAATAGATTCATGCCTATTAAAAATGTAAATTATTTCGATGAAAAAGCAACAAAAAAATATTCTTGAAGAACCTTTGGCTAATTATGAGAAAGCAGAACTTGATCTTTTAAAAGAAGGCTTAAAAAGATCATATACTGAACGTTTTCTCATGATGGCCAATCTCATGAAAAGAAATATCATGTTTCGTAAAGCCAGCATCCAACACAAACCATTTTCGCCATCTGAATAATTATGGATGTTTTTGACGAAGAATTACTTCGTTTCTGGAAGATATGTAATCATGCCCAGCTCAAGTATATTATGATTGGAGGAGTAGCAACTAACTTACATGGCTATAATCGTTCAACTGAAGATATTGATATGTGGATAGAGGATACAAAGGATAATCGGTTAAAATTGCGAAAAACTTTTAAAGAGTATGGTTGGGGAGATTTTGAGTCACTTAAGAATATGCAGTTTGTTCCCGGATGGACTTATTTCCATTTAAACAATAGTATTCGTTTGGATATCATGACATCGGTTAAAGGTTTGGAAGAGCATCCTTTCGATTATTATCTAAACCTGTCATCAATAGCTACAATTTTTGATGTTGATGTTCCTTTTCTTCATTTAAGCCATTTACTGGATTCTAAAAAAGCAGCTAATCGCCTAAAAGATCAGGTAGATATTATTGAACTGGAAAAGATTAAAAAGATCATAGAAAATGAGGGTAGCTGAAATTTCAGGACGTATTCCAAACGCCTGGTTAAAATATTGTCCCATATTTATTGGAAATGCTTTTCCTAATCTTAATCATTTAATCATATTACATTAGCAAGCAATATACCCCCTTATGAACAAAAAATACAGTCTGTCCGTTCTATTAGTAATCTTCCTGTTTCCATGTTTTGCACAAAGTATTCCGATGAAAAAGGGTACTTATTGGTTATTTGAAACAAAATTAAAATACCGGGAGGTGAACGATCTAAGTATTAAAGAAAGCGATTTAACAATTAAAGAAAAAACGCTGACTACTAAAATGTTGATTACTGATTATATCAGCAGAAAAGACGGGTATAAAATTTCTGTAATTAAGGGCTCACCCAGCAATTTTTGTCACTATCATGGTGGAATAATAACTGATATCCAAACCGCTCTTATAAAAACTCCCAAATTGGAATATTATCTTGTTGATTTAAAAAATAGCGATATTAAAAAATTAGATAGAATGGATTTTGTAAGTATATTAAAGTATATACAACCCTTTTTTAGGGAAAACATTAAAGAGGGAGATGTTCTTTGTAAAGATGAAAATCTTGATTGTAGTTCTGAATATTATTTTGCCTGTAAATTTACTTCAACTAAAATGTTAAAAGAGTTAAGTAATGATCAAATTAAGTATTACTTTATGACTCGTCGCTTGGATGATGATCAGGAGTCATGGGAAGTGGGTAAAGAATACGGTTTTATAAAGTTTGAATACACTAATCAGAATACTCTCTCAGAAGTTTCAGCTCATTTATTAGAATTTCATACAGAGTATTAATTATTGAATTTTATGCGTAATGAATTTCTTTATATTTGAAGTATGAATCATCTTATAGCTCCATCCGTTTTGTCTGCTGATTTTGCCAATCTGCAGGATGATATCGAAATGATCAATCGCAGTGAAGCAGATTGGTTTCATATTGATATTATGGATGGTGTTTTTGTTCCTAACCTGTCCTTTGGTTTCCCGGTTTTAAAGGCGATACAAAAACATGCAAAAAAACCTCTGGATGTACATTTAATGATTGTTGATCCGGGCAGGTATTTAGAGCAGTTTAAAGCGGAAGGGGCAAATAATATTACGGTGCATTATGAAGCTTGTACACATTTACACCGTACCATACATGCCATTAAAGATATGGGATGCAAAGCGGGTGTTGCTATAAATCCGCATACGCCTGTTCATGTGTTAGAAGCAATTATTGGAGATATTGATTTAGTTTGCCTGATGTCTGTTAACCCGGGCTTTGGCGGGCAAAAGTTCATAGAAAATACATATAAGAAAATACGTTCGTTAAAAATGCTTGCTGCCGGTAATAATGAGGGTTTGCTTATTGAAATTGACGGAGGCGTAAGTATTAATAATGCGTCGGCATTGCTTCAGGCAGGAGCGA
>JBASZP010000041.1:0-5898 GCA_049660965.1 Daejeonella sp.
GATCAATACCTTCCTGGTAACCCCCGTTGGCATTAAATTTTTTACCAAGAAATATTTTCTCCTGGTTATTATGTCGGTTTGGAACAAAAATGAAATCCCCGTCATGTACAAAACCACGTTTTTCCAATGTGCCCTCTCCTGCCTGATCTATTATTTTTTGTATAGCATTACCGTATGCATTATCCCCCATGGGAAATACCGTCCAGCCGGTCAATATTTTAGCCGCTTCTGTAACGTCCTGCTGTGTATAACCTCCGTCGACTCCTAATGTGTGTAATTCCATTACTTCACGGGCGTAATTTTCATTTAAACCCTGGTTCTTTTTAACCTGCTGAAGTTTTTTTATGAGCTTTCCCTTTTGGGAAGCGGAATCCTGCATGGCGGTTTGCATTCTTTCAGCTATTTTTTTATTCCCGACTGGCAAATTAGTATTAGCACCCGAACTGCTGAAGTTATCTAAATAATAAAGCATAGCAGGTGATTTAGCCGTGGCGATCAACAGATCATTAAACTTACCTACTACACTCGGACGGATCACATCTCTTTCATAGGCTGGAATAAATTCAGCACATTGATTTTTAGTGATAGATACATTAAAATGATTAAACCAAAAATCGGTCAGAATTTCCTGTGTCTGGTTGTTGGTATAACTTGCCCTTAATATTTTTTGATTAATAAACTGGCGAAATAATTCCTGCTGGGGTTTATATCCTTTTTGTTTCATATAAGCCGTAATCTGGTCTTTATATTCTTTTTTATCCGCAACGCTAATTGAATCTTTATTAATGATCCCATCTTTAACGGCCATTTTAACCAACTGGCCCCGTTTAGGGTAAATGTTGAGGACTTCTTTATTACTCAAATTAAGGGCATCATATTTCATGAGTCTTCGGTTTAAAGAATCATCTTTTAATTTCCCGGATAATTGCTGCCGGAACCATTTCTCCAAGCCTGTTTTAACTACTTCATCTACCTGCCCGGGAGTAGCGCCATAAGTAAAACGGCTTAAAAGATGTGCAGCGGCTTGTCTTTCAGTTAAGCCTGCCTGTTTGTATGGGAAACGTGGAAAAGATACCTTATCAGATTGATTAATATAGGAAGATAGGAATATAGAAACGCTGATAAATATTAAAACAGCAGGAATAAACTTAAAGAATAATTTCATCATTGAATGTTTTTTAGAGAGTAGTGTTGGTATGACTATTCATTTAATGGATAGTTTAATTAAGGTTCTATTTAGCTAACAATCATCACAGCATTCTCTTCCCTTTGATTTCTCTATGGCTTCTTTACCCTCTTTTACTGAAAACCAGGCAAGCCCTATTGCTCCAAGGGCATCAACATATCTAAAACCTGTTAGATAGTAAATTAAGCTTGATGCTAATAAAACAACACTCATATAAATACATACTATTGTACATCTGGCATCAGAAATAATAGGTTGAGAGTTTAGCGCTTTTCCTGTTTTGAGTTGTTTATGGGCTACATACCACATAACCAGAATTGAAAGTAGTGAAATAAAAACTCCCAACATAGTATTTATAGGCTTATGTTTTTCAATGATGCTTAAAACTGCTCCCAGGCTTAATCCAATGGATAGAACATAGAAGGAATATCCTGTAATTTTTAATGCCGTTTTTTCAAAGTTTGTTCTGTCGCTTTCAGGGTTTTGCTTAATGCGGTTAATCATAAAAATAACACCCAGGTTTGAAGCAACTTCTATAAAACTGTCTGCTCCAAATCCAAATAGGGTAAGGCTTTCATCAGCATAGCCTGTAATCATGGAAACAATGCCTTCTATAATATTATAGATTACTACAAATTGTGCTATTCGTAATGCTCTGTTGAATAATATTTCTTCACTTTTTTGCATTATTTATGATTTAACTAAATTGAGGCATCGCATATAAATCTGATGAAGAGGCTTACTTCATCAGCCCAAATGTGTCGGGTTTATTTGAGTTGCTACTTAAGTATTCTCCATATAAGCGTTGCAAAAGCCGCACCTGATATTGGTGAAATTATATAAAGCCAAAGTGTTTCAATATGGCCTGAAATAACTGCAGGGGAAATACTTCTTGCAGGGTTCATTGATGCCCCGGAAACAGGTCCTGCGAACATGGCTTCCAATAATATGGTTCCCCCAATGGCAAGACCTGCCATTGTCCCGACTTCTTTTGAGCCTTGTGAAGTAAAAAGGATGACAAGCATTAAAATAAATGTGAGTACAAATTCTAAAACAGCAGATTGCATTTGTCCGCCTGCCGGTAAGGTTGCGCCTAAGGTTTCGTTTGCCGGGAATAGTAGTTTTAAAAGCCCTGTTGCTATAAAAGCGCCGATCAATTGGGCAATGAGATAGTACAAAACCTGCTTCCGGGGTAAAAGGCCTGCAATGGAGAATGCAATAGTTACGGCGGGGTTAAAGTGTGCACCCGAAACTTCGCCAAAGGTATAAATCATGGCTAATATAATAAGCCCGAAAGTTATAGCAATACCCATATCTCAAACCTGCCCGTTTGTCTGTTGGTTAATAATAATTGCTCCTGTGCCGCAAAAAACCAATGAAAATGTCCCGAGAAGTTCTGCAGCGTAGCGTTTCATAAATTGTCTGTTACAAATTGCATGCAATAGTCTTTTATCTCCTGTCTCACATTACGAAACTGTTGCATAATTTCTTCCTCTGTCCCTTCTGCTTTTGCTGGATCAGCAAAGTTATAATGAAACTTCCGGGCTTGTGTAGGAAAGAAAGGACAGTTTTCTTTTGCATGATCACAAACTGTGATAACAAAATCAAAATCAATGTTTTGGTATTCGTCAATATTGTTTGAGATATGAGCCGAAATATCTATGCCGTCTTCTTTCATTATTGCAATGGCCCGGGGGTTCAGGCCATGTGTTTCTATGCCGGCGCTAATTATTTCTGCTTTGTTTTCTGCAAAATAACGTAAATAACCCTCGGCAATCTGACTGCGGCAACTGTTGCCTGTACAAAGTACTAATACTTTTTTCATGTTATATGATGGTTTCGCTTCTTCTTTCTAAGAGAATAACATCCCGCCAAACACCATTCATTTTCCCCATCTTTTCTCTTGTTCCCACTATCCTGAAGCCTGTGTTTTGATGTATTTTTAAACTTGCGGCATTTTCAGGGAATATTCCCGACTGTAAGGTCCAGATGTTATCTTGTTCGCTTCCTTTAATTAAGGCTTCCAGAAGTTTTGTACCAATTTTCTTTCCTGTATGGTGCAAAGAAATATAAATACTTAGCTCTGCCACCCCGGCAAATACACAGCGCCCTGAAACAGGTGTGAGTGCTGCCCAGCCCACAATATCATTTTCCAGTTTAGCAACCAATCGGCAATTTTTCAAATGATCTTTATTCCAATCTTCCCAGTTGGGAGTTGCATTCTGGAAGGTTGCATTACCTGCTTCAATCCCATCTTTATAAATCTCCATCATGCTGGCAAAATCTTCTTCCTGCATAGTTGTTATCAGTATTTCCATTGTTATAGAAAAATTAACAACAACCGCCACCCGGTGTGCAGCAGGCGATTTGGGTTTGCAAAGTAGATAAAGCCACTTTTTGCTTTTCCTGAGAAATGCCGCATTGATCCTGCGCTAAACAGGCTGTTTGTGTGGCAACCAAGACAAAATCTTTTCCATTAAAATCCAGATGATATTTCCCGATGGTTTCAGATTGGTATTCTACTTCAATATCTAAATCTTTAATGCCTAATACTTTTTCAGAAAGTGCAATGATGTTTATTAATTTTTGCGGTTTTAAACGATGCTCAGTATCATTAGCATTCCAAAGCTGAAAGCTGACCACTTTTTCTGTACGTACTGTGCCACCGCAATCAATAAAATGTTTGGTCACAAGTCCAACTTCTGTTACATGAAAATGTTCGGGTACAAATGTTCCGTTGGGAAGTACAAAATTTACGGTATTTACTGTACTAAGAATAGTTTTAATTTCTGATAGTTTCATTTTTGATGGTTTTAATTAACAACAAGATGCTTTCTTGTTTTGAATATTTTCGAATATCTCTGAAAGGAAATCCTGAAGTTTTGAAATGGTATTCTCGTCAATACAATAGCAAATAGCATTGCCTTCAATGCTTCGTTTAATTAGTCCTGCGTTTTTAAGTTCCTTTAAATGTTGTGATACTGTGGCCTGCGCTAAAGGGAGTTCGTTTACAATATCTCCACAAATGCAAGTATCTACTTTAATCAAATAGTTAATAATAGCAATCCTGGCGGGATGGCCTAATGCTTTCATACTATTTGCTAATTCATTCTGCCGATTTGTGAAATGATCCGTTTTAGTTGCTCCCATTACTTTAATTTAATATTGCAATATTACGATAAATGATTTTAGGAAAGCAAATTATCTTCTAATAATTAGACTTATTCAGGAGTAAAACGTGGAGTTAGAATTGGTAAGGTTTGTAAAAGATAAAACCGTGTAATTTAATTCATGTGAATAGTTGTAATGCCATAAGCATTGTCCAGGATGCGTTGTATTAATACCATTCTTTTTCCAAACTCAGTCCATACTTCATACACGGCTGTTATTTCAAGGAGTAATTTATTATAGTTTTCTACTGCTCTGTTACAATAGTCTATTCTGTCACCGTTACGATCACGATGAAAGGAAGCGAAGCCCCGGAATTTGTCATCTTCTTTGTCAAAACTAACAATATCAATCGCATTTATTTCATAATTCTGAAAATGTTCGGACTTAACGTCGGAAAATATTTCCCATACTTTATCATTCTCTTCATCATCCATTATTTCTTTGAGAACAGCATTCAACTCATCACATTCCTCTTTCAATACTTCCATCTGTTTGTGGTATTCATCAATATAATCGCTGGTTGTATTAACAGCTTCGATAAAATCCTCTACTACATTTTGCTTCCTGAGCGTAATATTATCCAGTAAACGATCTGCTGATTGCTGGGCGCATGCTACTTTCTCTTTAACCAGTACCAATTCTTTCCGCAATTCTTCTACATGCTTATCATGTACAGCATATTTGTGGAAGAGCACCTCTACATTTTCTCTTATCAGTACCTGCATATTGTGTACGTGCAGATACGAATTAAGCAAAGCCTCATCCTGTGTGGTCCAGGGTATTGTTTCATCATACTCAAAAGAAATAGTTCGTAAGGGGTGTTGTATCGTTTTGGTTTCCATAGGTAAAATTCAATACACGAAAATAAACTAATTAAAAAAAATACAAAACGAAGGCAAGTATGTTTTTATTGTTCTTTGTTTCCCTCATTTATACAGTAGATTATAACTACGACTTAATAAAAATTGTGTTTATTTGGATGCCGGTAACTGGTTAACATACGTTTTAATTAGTTTAAATAGAAGTGTCATTATATTATGAATAATGTATTTAACTTTAATTCTTATCGACCTATAAAACCTAAGGTGTATGACACTAAAGAAAACAAGTAAGATTATTAAACGGGAAGTAAAAGCTTCTAACGCTCCAACTTCACGAGCTTTTGATCATGGTCTGAATGCCGCAGGTGCATCCCAAATAAAGCCAGGTTTCTGTTTTACACCCGAAGATGACCTGGCATTCGCATTGGGTTTTCCACATCTCAAGTTTCTCGTGGACGATGAGCAGGATCCACGGGCGATGGCCGAAAAACTGCTTCTTGACGGGTATCCGTATCAGCATGCAAGTTACGGAAGAGAAACCGCCGTCCGGCTTGTGCGGGCGCTTTTCCTTCCGGTCTCGACCAAACTTGATAGCAATGGAAATGCAGTTGCGTTGCCCGAGGCGATCGAGGCGATGGATCGGAATCATCCTCTTTTACCTGAAGAAACCCGGGAATACATTATTAATAGAGTTGCAATAAACCAACGACCCTTCGCATC
>JBASZP010000042.1:0-1776 GCA_049660965.1 Daejeonella sp.
AAAAGCTGAAATAAGAGGTAAATCCCTCTTTCCAACTTTTACTGTACTGCTTGTTCGTTTACTTACAATGAATTCATAAGCGGTTCTGTTACCATTATCGGCTTTTGCATGGTTCACTTCTCTCCAAGTAATTACTTTATTAGCATAGGCATTGGAATAATACCGTTCTTTTGGAATGATGTGCTCTATCTCTACCACTTTGCCTCTTGCAAAAACATCTGTTAATGGAATTGGCTGATTTGTGTAAGGACATTTAAAGTTTTGTTCTAACCATAACAAATATTTCGTTACCTCGGCTTCGCTTGGTTCTGTAAGCTTATATTCTTTTTCTTTAGTCTTAAATTCAACAGGTTTTTGATACTTAACTACATCTTCAATGATTTTAATTTTATCCAAATTGCTTCCAGAAATCTCCGTATCTAAGTGAGAAACATCTCTGTCATCTTCTAACATTGCTTGCTTTATTTCTCGCAACATTTTCTTTGCCCATTCATTTTTAGCTGCGCCGTTGCTCATTCCTTCCCACATTTGTTGGCGTTCATCTGCACTTGCTCTTAACTCTCTGCTCAACTCAATTCTTACTTCATCAAAACCATATTTATCTTTAAGTAAATTGACAATAGAAATTGTTTCGTTTACGATCTTTTCAACAACAGGATTATTCATCGAATGATTTTTCACTCGCTCCATTACTTTTGTTTGAGACTTCCCTTTTGATGAATGTGAACCATAAACAATTGCAGCAGCTTCCCAATAATTGAGGTATTTAAATTCATTCCCAGTGGTAAATTTGGATAAACGAATTCTTGCTTTTCTATCAGTAACAAAATCCTTTAATCCACTCAATTTTTCATCTGCATCAACTTCAGTTTCCGAAGTATTTAAAGAAATTAATTCATCAATTTTTGTTTTTGTTTTATTGGAATAATCCTTTCCATCACTCATCAAGGGAAGCAAATTCCGAATTGCCTTTGCAGATAAATTTGCCATTCCCGCATCGTCAAACTGCACTTTTGAAAGTGTTAAACAAATGTCATCGTCAAGGTCAAAGTGCTTTTTTATAATTAATGAAACTTTGGCAACATCGCTGTTTGTTATATCATAAATAATCTCCCAAAGCAGTTGAAGATTGGTTACTCTTTTATTTTGGTAATGGAGCATTTCAAACCATTCTGTGGATTTTTCTTTCAGAATATTTTGAAGTTCGGCTTTTGTCGTATTTCCTTTTAACTTAATATCATCATACGTTCCGTCCCTTTTTCTTTTTCTAAAATTCACTGAAAAGAACTCGTCAACAACTTCTCCAGTCTCTAAATCTAATCCTTGCTTTTTAGAAACTTTTGCTTTCCTTTTCTCTTCAATTTCATCATAAGTATCTAAACCTAATTCTTCTTTTACAAAAGTTCGCCAACTCAATGTTTTACTTCCTTGCAATTTTTTGAATAAAAGTTCTTTTACTACTTCAATCGTTTTACCAGTAAGCTTTTCGAAGAGTTCAGCATTTTCAAATAGATTTATTTTTTCGTTTGCTGTATTCCGAATCAATCTAACATTATTGATTTGTTGCCAAACTTTAAAATCCTGAAATATCGGATGACTTCTCGGCACAACCGTCCTTCCGATGTGTTCTTCTCTTAATTCTTTTGTGCCAGTTCCTTTTATGGCAAATTCTCTTTTGACCTTTATTTTTTCAAACTCACATCTCCCTTTACTTTTAGCTTGTTGCCAAGGTCGTTGAAAGAAAATAATTTTATCTTTTATCAGTGTTTGTAGTTG
>JBASZP010000043.1:0-3904 GCA_049660965.1 Daejeonella sp.
TACTGATAAACTCAGTCCCGTGATTATCAAAATATTTGTCTACACAATTTGCACTAAGGCTTTCTTTTAATTTGCTTGTTTCCAGTGCAGGAATTATTTTGGAGAGATTAGGGTATTGAATGGTAACCCTCCGTAATTCTACCTTACAATCATCAAACTTTTTGAACAGCAGTACCTCTACTTCTCCTTTAGCAGGCGTTTTACTTACAGGGTATGCATTGCCATTATTATCGGTATAGGTCTTAGAATTAAAAGTATAAACAAGGTTGTTTTTCAGTTTAAATCCAACGAGTACGCCATTATTTGAATTATAGGTAAATAGTGCTATTTCTGCCCTGTTAAGATAAACCGGCTCACCAATCGGCGATAAAAATGGAGTTAGTTCATCTGAAATTTTAGAATCAGTATCTATGATTATTGATACTAATTTATTAGCAGCCAAGCTTGCCCCTTCCTCATCCCCTTCAAACGGCCTAAACACCAGGTCCGGGTTACGCATATAATGCCACTGGTAATGCCACAGTTCAGTTTTTTCTTCGGCGCTGCCTGTAGGAGTAGTAGCGTAGTCCATCAGGTTAGCGCTCTCTCCCTGAGAGATGCCCGTCTCTTCCCAATTGTGCTTCAAATGGAAGGCTCCGTGCCCCAGCTCATGCGCAAGCCCCCTTCCAACTTCGCCCAAAGGGGGAAGAGCCTGGTCTCCTACTGCCAGGAAACCCACCTGCCCGCCCCGAACCATATACCCCTGCTGAGTAGCAACCGAGAATTTATTGACCAGGAAAATATAATAAGTTCCATCTTTCAGGCCTGCCTGTTTTTTGTACATCCCGGCCAGGACTTTCTGCTCGGCGGTGTAAGCGCTCATAGCCGAACTGTTGCCTGCGTCCAGTCGTCCATCGTGGTTGGTATCCCAGTCTGTAGTAGGAATAGAGGTTGGTTTTACTTTTACCTCCCATTCTACTATGCCCTGTTTATAGATCTCGTTCAGCGTATTGCTGAGGTCAGTTTCACTTAAATCTTTCCCGGCCCCGTTTACCGGCACGATCACTACTTTCTTAGTGATCTTTCTGAAACTGGCAATGTTAAGCTTAGCCAGGTTGATACCGATATCTTTGTCTTTGCCGGTTGGGTAAAAGGCATATATTTCTTTATCGTTGCCTTCGGGGGCGCCCTGCAGCTGAATGGTATAGCTTTTCCCTTCCCGTTTGGAACTGATGCTTTCTCCCCTGCCGTTACGGAATTCAACCTTATCGGAATCTATGGATGGGTCTGTAGTTTGCAGTTCGGCCAGCACTTCATCTCCCCGACCGCTTTCTATGGATTTCCAGCTGATGTTAGTGGTTTTGCTGTTTTCTTTTATCTGCTGGTAATCGCCGGTGTAGCGGCTGTTGCTTTTGAATTTATCTTTAAACAGGTCTAAGCCGTATTTCTGTTTGGGCGAAGGTTTAAATATTATTTTTGCTTTATCGGTACTCAGCGGTTTGGAAGTGCTGCTGCCGCCTGCCAGTAATTCTGACTTTGGTACAATACCCCGTGCGCTTACCTTGCCGTCCTTATCTACCTCATAGGTCTGTCCGTTCTTATCCTGGAAAGTAAAGGGTGGCTGATCACCTTTGAGCTGAATAGTGATCTCTTTGGATTCACCGGAGTTGGTGATACCCGCGAATTTGATGGTTTTATTAGCAGCATTATAAACCGGCAAATTGCCGGACACGGCTACGGCCGCATCAATAATGGTGGGCAAACCATTGGATGAAACCGCATGAACCAGGCCATTGGCATCGGGCGTTAACGTGATGGCAGTGATCACCTGCTCCTGCGATTGTTCTAAGGTTTGTTCTTTCACCTTCACCAGCCCATCTACCATTTGGTATTTACTGTTGATCCTGATATCCTGAAAGACCACATTGAATTGGAGGTTAGCTAAAACCGGTACCGCTATCGTACCGGTACCGCTAAACACCCCATTTTGAGATGCCGTTACGCTGGTAACGGTCACCTCAAAATCTCCTGCCGTAAATACATTACCGGATAGCAGAAGATCTAATAACTGGGTTTTATCCAGATTAATAGCCGGGCTTTGTTTCCCGCAGACAAAATCGCCCTGAGTAAATTTTTCATCAGGCATTTGGAACTGTTGCAGTTGGGTATAATCCCCATACCCATTGATGCATTGCGCCTTCACCTGGTATTCGTAGGTTTTACCGGGACGTAATCCCTGGGCGATGAATTGCGGGGTGTAGGTTTCCTGCTCAAACCATTGGGCAGTTTGGTTATTTGCTTCGCGGTAGCGAATGCTAAAAGCTTGCTGCAGGGGCAGGGCAGACCAACTGAATTTCAAACTGTTTGCATCAGTCAGTTCGGCCAGTATGCTCACCGGGGGGGCGCATTTATCCCCGTAGGTGAATTTAACCACTTCGCTGTTGCCATTATTAATGAACAGGTCTTTGCCATCGGCTTCCACCGCCTGTATCTGTACGGCATAACTGCTGCCCGGGGTTAAGGCCGGTTCAGCGGGGCCGTAGAGCAGGATGGTCTGGTCGGTAACCGTTTCAAACATGGGGCGGGCGCTCCGAATGGCATCATTCGGGTCACGGTCAGCAGGAATAAGTTCGACTAACCGAAAGTTATAAGCTACATTATACGCGGCGTTAATGGACCCGGTATGCCGTGGAACCCATTGAAAGATGACGTTCTGTGGTTCCAGGGCCTGTACTTTGCTGCCGGGCAGCGGCGAGTTAATGATAGGCGGATAACTCAGGAATACGGACAATACTGTGCTGCCGGCATTGGAAACTACGCTGTGCTGGTAATAGTCCAATACTTCTACACTTACCCTGTAAACACCTTCCGGCAGTTTGCCCCCATTGCGGCTGAAAGCGGTTTGATCGAGTCCCTGTAGGACCAGGTTTTTGGGATTAAAATATACTTCCAGGTCACTTCCTGAAAACGTACTTAACTCCCCGGCGTTTAAATAGATGGGCTGAGCATAAAAATCGTTCTTATTTTGAATGGTAATGCCAAAGCCTTCGAGCTTGAAACGCAGGCGGCAGGGGTAATTATTTTTGGTGAGGTCTTTGAGAAACAGCCTGACCTGCATTTTGTCTGAGCCGGGGGCGCTGTAATCATTCAGGTATAAACTATAGGGCGGGTTGATCTGTAAAGTGGATAACACCGGGAAAACTTGCTGGGCCTGCACTAATTTCCCTGACAGCAGGAAGAGCAAAAGATATAAATAACGGAAATAGTAAAGGAATACAGTTAACCTGTTGATCCCTTTTTGGTTAATATCATTATTCATAAGCTTGCTTATTACGGGCTGACTTTTCATAGATCTAATAATTAACACTAATTTCCTTAGTAAATCCAGTTTCTGTTCCGTCATTAAACACCGCCTTCAAACGATATTGGTAAACCGTATTAATAAATAATGTCCGGTCTGTAAAGGTTTTCTGTTTAGCATCCAGGGTTTTATATAAGCGTAAAGGTTTTCCAGGGTCGGCTTTGTAGAGCAGGTATGTCTGTACACCGGGCTCTTTATAAGTCCACTTCAATATAATCTGTTGGTTTTCACGGTCGGCAATAGCTTTTAGGTTGGTAATGGCAGGTTTCAGGCCTAAGTCCAATCGTTTAGAAGTAAATGGTTTTGAATCTGAACTCAGCTGACTATCATCCGTTGCCCGTATTTTATAGGTATAAACCTGTTTAAGGGTTGCGCTTTCATCCGTAAAGGAACGGGTGGTATCTTTAAATGCAGCCAGTACTTTCCAGTTTTCCTGCCCCTGCGGGCTGCGAAACACTTCATGGCGGATTACATCTTCGCTGCTGCTGTTATTCCAGGCGAGGTAAACGCCACTATTAAGCGCTTTCACTTCTTTAAAGGATGGCGGAACGGGTGGCAGTACAT
>JBASZP010000044.1:0-3308 GCA_049660965.1 Daejeonella sp.
ATCAATTGGTTTGATTCCATATATATAGTCGGTATAAATTCGATCAAATGATTTACCGACAGTTTTCTCAGCCATTGCTTTAAACTCTGCATCGGTATAACCACGGCCAAGTCTGGTATAATATTCATCATACATCGCTTTCATTACATCATCCAGTCCTTTTTTGCCCTTTGTAGCATTTAATATTTCCAAATCAAATACTAAAGCAATCATAGCTCCTTTATCATAATAGGATATAGTAGAGTTTTTTGAATTTTCATTGGGACGGTAATATTTAATCCATGCATCAAAACTTGCTTCACTTGCAGACTGAATATAGTTTCCGGGTGTGTTTGTTAATGTATTAATAGAAGCAGATAATACATCTAAATATTTTTCCGGGGTGTGAAACCCTGCACGACGCATCATCAGGTTATCATAATAAGCAGTAAAACCTTCGGCTATCCATAAATTAGTGGTATAGTTTTCTTTTTCATAATCAAATGGTCCTAAGGCTATGGGACGTAAACGCTTTACATTCCATAAATGAAAATATTCATGAGCAACTAAGCCTAAAAAACCATCATAACCAGCCTCTTTATCATAGGCCAAACGTGTAGCACCCAGAACTGTAGAGTTTAAATGTTCTATACCCCCACCACCAGTACTATAATTATGTACAATAAAAACATATCGCTTATTAGGATTTACTCCAAAAACAGCGGTTTCTTCTACTACTAGTTTAGCCATATCAATTTTAAGGCGTTCTTTATCATAATTACCGCCGCCGTACATAGCTACTTCATGTTTAACACCCGAAGCGTTAAATTCAAATATATCCTGATTTCCAACTTCAATTGGCGAATCATATAAAATATCAAAATCGGGTGCGAAATAAGTAAACTCTTTCCCTTTTACAGCTTCTAAACCGGTTGAAACTTTATTCCATCCCTGGTAAGGTTTAATACTTACACTCGCAGATTTTTTAAGATCATTATCCACATACATAAAAATACCTGTTGGAGATAAAAAAGCATGTGAAGCATCTACAAAACTGGTACGAACAGAAGCTTCAAACGCATATATGCGATATTTAACTGTTACTTTTTCACCCATCTGATCAAAAATAGCCCAGGTATTTTTTGCTGTTTTTTCTACTTTTAGCGGGTTTCCTTTCTCTCCCGTAGCCTGAAGGCCTTCTACATTCTTGGCAAACTCTCTGATCAAATATGAACCCGGAGCCCATACTGGCATTTTTATGATAGAAGGTGTATAATCTAAAATTGCACGATTACTTTTATAAATCATTTCTACATCTATATAATGTGCCTGTGGTTCTGAAAATGAGATTTTATAAGAAACGTCACTTTGGGCATTAACTGCGGTGGTAATTGCCATAAAAATTAACAGAAATAATTGCTTAAACTTCATTGATGGGGTTTATAAAATTTTAACAAAAATAGTTTTTAATAATTAGTTTAAAAATGTAATAAAATATATAGCTGTAAAATAGTTGCTACATTCAACTATCTTTAAACTATACTAATAGATTTGTAACAATCTTGAAAATGAAAGAACCGCTTACAAATTCGTTAATATTAGTTACCAAAAAATATCTAAATGCCTTTTCATCAGAGATGGCGCATTTGCCCCTGGATCGTTACCAGTATATTTTAGTTTTAATTGATGAACATGGAGAATGTCTCTCACAAAAAGCATTGTCAGAAATTTTACAGATTGATAAATCTTATATGGTCATTATATTGGATTACCTAACTGAAAAAGGGTGTGTTGTGCGTGAACAAAACCCTAAAGACAGGCGGGAACAATTGATTAAATTGACCGATTCAGCTCGTGATATCTTACCCCAAATTAGAAAAATCATATCAGAACTCAATAAAAAAGCATTGAGTAATATTACAAGTACAGAGATTGAATTATTTAATGAGGTTTTGAAAAAAATAGGAAATAATTTAGCGGAAAACTTACCTAACAATATAATGGTGGACTTTAAATACAGATTAAAAGCATGAAAACTAAATACCTTGTCTACATCATTCTCACTTTACTTTTAGGTTCATTGGTTGCGTATCGGATCACTAAAAATAAAAACTCAGCTAAATCTTCAGGGGGGCCAGGCGGTGGCGCAGCTGGAAAAGGTGGTACTGGTAAAGATAGCGCCATGCCACCAATTAATGTTACCGGAGTGGTTTTAAAAACAGAAAGTTTTGCAAACTCGCTTTCGGTTTCAGGTTCAGTTGAGGCAGATGAACAGGTACAGATAAGAAGTGAAATTCCGGGTTTGGTAACCGGTATTTTCTTTAAAGAAGGAAGTAATGTAAGTAAAGGGGCTTACTTTTAAAAATAAACGACCGGGAATTGCAGGCCCAGCTTGCACAGGCTTTAACCAAACAAAAACTGGCTTCCGAAACAGAATATCGTGCAGGTGTATTGCTTAAAAAAGAAGCTATAAGTAAAGAGGAATATGATTTAGCCCTCGCTGATCTTCGTTCTTTGCAATCTCAAACCCAGCTGATACAAGCTCAGCTTTCTAAAACCCAAATAAGAGCCCCTTTTAGCGGAAAAATTGGTTTACGTTCTATTTCTACAGGAGAATACCTCACTTCCTCAACAGCGGTAGCAAATTTGATGAGCATTAATCCTTTAAAGATCACCTTTTCAATACCAGAAAAATACGCAGGGCAGGTAAAATTAAATACACCATTATCATTTACAATTGACGGATCAGATAAAAAATATACTGCAACAGTTTATGCTTTGGAACCAGCTATTGATATGAGTACACGCACCTTACAATTAAAAGCAAAAGCGCCAAACCCTAACGGAGAGTTATTACCCGGATCATTTGCTAAAATTGATTTCCCATTGTCTAATTTGAATGATGCCATTTTAATTCCATCAGAAGCAATAATTCCTGTTTTAAAAGGCAAAAAGGTTTTTATCAGCAAAAATGGAAAAGCCAAAGAAGTAATGGTTGAAACCGGAACCCGAACAGAAAAATCTGTTTTAATAACTTCCGGCTTAAATGTTGGCGATACTGTTTTAACCAGCGGAATGATGTCATTAAAACCTGATGCGCCTGTAAAAATTAAAGTAGTAAAGAATTAATGTTTAATTGACTTAAACATCAATCAATATCTTCAGACAACTAAAATTCTGCAGTATTAACATATAAAAAAATCTAATGAGTTTATCAACTACCAGTATAAAGCGGCCCGTTTTAACTATTGTAATGAACCTGATGCTGGTTTTATTCGGCGTAATTGGTTTTAAATTTTTAGGTGTTCGTGAGTACCCTTCCATTGATC
>JBASZP010000045.1:0-1964 GCA_049660965.1 Daejeonella sp.
ACTTTTGAATTGTGCTGAACTTTGTATCTTAGCCATATAGTAAATTTCTTTTGCACTTAAATTTACTAAACAGCCGCTGCTTTTTCAAGTAACGGCTGTACTTTTTATATCCTTTTTAGTCAGCCCCTATTATGTACTGCCAGTTTTTATATTTCCACCTGACAAGTATCAAAAGTAGTTTCTGTAATCTGTAATAAAAACAGGAGTATTGTTATTTTGGTTATAAAAAGAAGCGCTTGAAAATATGTATTCTTCCGGTTCTTTAACTAAATTCCAATGTGCTTGTAAAGGGTTAAAATGAATATAATCTAACTTTGTTTCTAATATTTTTCTATCGCCAATCCATACATCATCAAATCTGTCTTGCCATACTTTAAAAACATGTGGCCCATTATCCAATTTGAGCTTTTCAAACAGTGAATGATCGCCTGATGCTTCTATATCTTTTCTAATATGGGTGGAGGTATACTTTTTCAGATCACGCATAGCATCAGATAATTTATTATCTATGTTAAAATAAAGCAATAAGTGAATATGATTAGGCATAATTACGTATCCAAGAATAGAAATATTGTATTTCTTTTGAACAAAATTTAAGCTTTCGGCAACTATTAATTTGCGTTTTACGGTTCCCAGAAAGCATATCCAATGATGACATGTGGTAGTAACAAAAAAGCAAATTTTATCTTTGAACTGGTTTCTGTTTCTTAATCCCATAATTAACTGGCATTATCCTACAGGGTGAAAATATACAATCTTTTATAATTATCAGGTGGAAACACTTGACAACACATGGTGGCTGGTTTTCTATTACCCCGGCTGCATCTTTAAATACCTGAAGAAGTTTTTTGCTGTATGCGGAACTTTTATTCCTGTCATTATGAAATTGCTTTATGCGCTGAATATTACGTTTTGCACCTGGTAACCAAACAACTGTTTTAATCATTCATTAATTCATTAAACAAATCATCTGTAGAATGAAAATTACCTTTCTTATATTCCTGCCTTGCTTCTTCAAAAGCAATTCTCTGTTCATCATTAACTTGAATATATCGTGTTGCATCCTCTAAACTATGAATCAAATTTTGGATACTTTCCAGAATCCTATCATCATCAATTTGCTGTATTTCCTTAATCAGACTTTCTTTTAATGTTGCCATAGTATACGTTTTTATGAGGATAAATATATGTTCATTTTTGTATTCCTAATCAAATTTAATTTTTTATGATCAATTTCAATAATAAATTATTGCTGAATTTTTCGGTAGTATATATTGCCAATGTTTTACCTTATAATACGAAAGAAGAAATGATATTTAACTATATAATTTTTATAAAATAATACTAAGTTTGATTTCATACAATAACGTACTAAATTTTATTTAAGAACAGACCAGTAATTTCGATCATGAAATATGCACCCATAGACCCGGCCCTCTTTATTTTAAACCGGAAAAACTTTATTAAGGAATTAAAACCTAAATCAATAGCGCTGTTTAATGCCAATGATGAATTTCCCCGAAGTGGCGATCAGTCTTATATCTTTAAACAAAATGCTGATCTTTTTTACCTGAGCGGTATTGACCAGGAGCAAAGTATTTTACTTCTATTTCCGGACTGCCCCAACCCTTTATACAAAGAAGTATTGTTTTTAAGGCAAACCAGTGAGCTGATTGCTGTTTGGGAAGGTCATAAATATACGATGGATGAAGCCCTGAAAGCATCAGGCATCCAATCCGTTTACTGGCTGCATGATTTCTGGAATATTTTACCGGGGATTATCCATTATTCAGAACGGATTTATCTGAATACTAATGAAAACGACCGTTATGCACACCAGGTTCCTTATCGTGATCAGAGGTTTATTGAAGAGATCAGAAACCGATATCCATTACACCAGTATGAACGGTCCGCTTTAATTTTACGCGATCTGAGGCCTCTAAAATCTATAACAGAAGTAGAGC
>JBASZP010000046.1:0-10028 GCA_049660965.1 Daejeonella sp.
ACTTTTGAATTGTGCTGAACTTTGTATCTTAGCCATATAGTAAATTTCTTTTGCACTTAAATTTACTAAACAGCCGCTGCTTTTTCAAGTAACGGCTGTACTTTTTATATCCTTTTTAGTCAGCCCCGTTAACTCAACTTAAATTTTTACTTCTTGTCAGCCAGTGCTTTTGCTTTTTTGTCCATACGTTCAGCACGTTTTTCTGAATCTGGATGTGATGACATGATTTGTGATTTGCCGCTACTACCACCAGATAGTGCTGCCAGCTTTCTGAATGCGCTGGCCATAGCCGATACATCATATTTGTTATCTTTTAAGAATTCAAAGCCATTATCATCCGCCGCTTTCTCTTGTTTCTGAGAAAATTGTGCATTAGCTAAAGCTTCTCCTAAAGCTCCGTATTCAGAGTCAGAAAGCGCTCCTACTGCCCCGCCTTGTGAACCTGCTGCTTTACGGGCAGCCGAGCTCATATAAGCCGTTCTCATAGCATCTTTAGAATCTTTGTTTTTTACATGGCCAACTTCATGTCCAATAATTCCTAATATCTCATCATCGGTCATAATATCCATTAAACCTGCAAAAACTCGGACACTTCCATCAGCCAGAGCGAAGGCATTCACATCTTTTACCAGCAAAGCCTTGAAATTCAGGTCCAATCCGCTTTCTTTGGTATGCTTGCTGGTCAGTTTTTTCAGACGATCGCCATATTTATTTCCTGCGGGTGCAACCGGATTATGTTCATCAATCCATTTTGCATAATCTTTACACATGGCGCTTACCTGTGCATCAGAAAGCGTAGCGGCTTTAACTACATCGGCTCCTGCACCAACCACTTTGGTATTAATTTTAAATTGCGCATTCGCAATAGACATGGATCCTAAAAGGATAAGCATTGCTGCGGGTAACATTTTTTTTAAGTTCATAATAAATTTTAAATTAAGTGATGTATTAGGGGTTATTTTAATTGTTAGCAATAGTTGTAAATTCTGCATAATTGGCTAAGCCATAATTTCTTTTTACGGCTTCAGCCGGATTGGTTACATGCCATTCAAATTCATTGCGAAAATGACGTATAGCACTGGCAACAGGCCATGCGGCTGCATCTCCTAAAGGGCAAATGGTGTTTCCTTCAATTTTTTTAGCTACATCAACCAGGAGATCCAAGTCGCTCATCTTGCCATGGCCATATTCAAGCCGGTGCAATACTTTTTCCATCCATCCTGTTCCTTCACGGCAGGGCGAACATTGTCCGCAGCTTTCATGATGATAAAAGCGGGAGTAATTCCAGGTATTCCGTACGATGCACTGGTCTTCATCAAAAGCAATAAAACCACCTGAGCCTAACATGGTTCCTGATTGAAACCCACCATCAGCCAGTGATTCATAGCTCATTAATCGGGGTTCGCCATTAAGGGTTTTTAGAATGAGGTTAGCGGGTAAAATAGGCACGGATGAACCTCCGGCAACAACCGCTTTTAATCTTTTTCCGTTTGCAATTCCGCCGCAATATTCATCGGAGTAAATAAATTCTTCAACTGGTAATCCTAATTCTATTTCATAAACACCGGGTTTATTCAAATTGCCGGATGCTGATATTAACTTGGTTCCGGTACTTCTGCCGTTTCCAACTTTAGCATATTCATCACCGCCATCATTAATAATGGGAACAACTGCTGCAATAGATTCAACATTATTAACTACTGTCGGACATCCCCAAACTCCTGAAATAGCGGGAAATGGTGGTTTAATACGAGGATTACCACGCTTTCCTTCTAATGATTCGATCAGAGCGGTTTCTTCTCCGCAAATATATGCGCCACCACCCGGCTGTACATATAACTCCAGGTCATATCCTGAACCTAAAATGTTTTTACCCAGGAAGCCAGCATTTTTTGCTTCGGAGATCGCTTTCTCTAATATTTTAATTTGCGGCATCATTTCGCCACGTACATAAATATAGGAGACTTTAGCGCCCAAAGCAAAACTGGACACGATCATTCCCTCAATCAACAAATGAGGAATATAAGTCATCAGGTAACGATCTTTAAATGTCCCTGGTTCAGATTCATCTGCATTACAAACCAGGTAACGATCTTTTCCTTCGGGTTTAGCCAGAAAGCTCCACTTCATCCCGGTAGGAAAACCTGCACCGCCACGACCACGTAGACCGGATTTTTTCACTTCTTCCACAACATCATCAGATGACATGGATTTCAGTGTTTTTTCAACTGCACGATATCCGCCCTGCTGACGATATACATCAAAGGTTTCTATTCCGGGGACATTAATATGTTCTAATAATAATTTGCGGGCCATGTTCAATTTGTCAATTAGACAATTTGCTAATTTAATGTATTTATTCTCAAATTGCTGATCAATTGATCAATTTTCTCTTCTGTCAAATTTTCATGAAACTTATATTCAGGCCCAATTTGTAAAACCGGCGCCATACCACATGCTGCCAGGCATTCTACACCTCTCCAGCTAAATTGTCCGTCTGCGGTAACTTCACCTTCTTTTACCCCTAATTTAGTTTCAATGTATTTCATTATTTTTTCTGCGCCTACCAGACAACAGGGCCCTGTTCTGCAAACTTCCAGAACATATTTACCCTGCGGACGCAGAAAGAACATCGTATAGAATGTTGCTACTTCATATACTTCTATTGGTTGTAAATACAGGTATTCTGCAACTTTATCCATTGCGGGTACACTTACCCAGCCATATTCGGCCTGAACCAAGTGTAAAATAGGCAATAAAGCGGCTTTCTGCTTTCCTTCAGGATAATGCGTTACCAATTCATCGAACTTTGCAATAAGTTCCGGTGAAAAGGCAATGGTTTGTTCTTCACTAACTTTAAGCATCTAATTCTCCTGCAATTACGTTTAAACTACTCATATTTATGATCGCATCAGATAATAACATGCCGGCACTCATTGGGGCATACATTTGATAATTTATAAAACTTGGTCTGCGAAAATGTAAACGGTAGGGCGATCGTCCGCCATCATTAACCAAATAAAATCCAAGTTCTCCGTTACCGCCTTCAACCGCATGGTAAATTTCTGTTTTTGGAGTTTCAATCTCGCCCATTACAATTTTAAAATGATAGATCAGGGCCTCCATATTATTATAAACTTCTTCTTTTGGAGGAAGATAAAACTCAGGAACATCAGCATGGAAAACTCCTTTGGGTTCTTTTTCTATTTTCTCTAGAGCTTGTTCTATAATGCGCAGGCTTTGCCACATTTCTTCATTACGAACAATAAAACGATCATATACATCGCCTGTTGTTCCAACCGGTATCTCAAAATCAAAATCCTGGTAAGATGAATAAGGTTCATTTACACGAACATCATAATCTACACCTGTGGCACGCAAAATGGGTCCGCTCCAGCTATAATTTAAGGCTACTTCAGGGTCAACCGGTGCTACGCCTGACGTTCTTTCAATAAAAATGCGGTTACGGTTAAAAAGCTTTTCAAATTCCTTTAGTATAGGAGGAAATTTATCTAAAAACTTCTTGATTTTTGCAAAAGCAATATCATTAAAATCACGCTCGAATCCTCCAATACGACCGATATTTGTAGTTAAGCGTGCCCCGCAAACTTCTTCATAAATTTCATAAATATGCTCGCGTTCTTCCATCAACCATAAAAAGCCGGTAAATGCGCCAGTGTCAACACCCAATATTCCGTTACAAATTAAATGATCTGAAATACGGGCTAATTCCATAATAATTACCCGCAGGTAATCCACACGTTTAGGCGTTTGAATATCCAGCATCTTTTCAACCGTCATGTGCCAGCCCATATTATTGATAGGTGATGAACAGTAGTTCATTCGGTCTGTTAAGGGTGTGATCTGGTAAAACGGACGGTGCTCAGCAATTTTTTCGAAGGCCCTGTGAATATATCCGATAGTAGAAACGCCACTTACAATCCGCTCACCATCCAATTCCAACACATTTTGGAAAACTCCATGTGTAGCCGGATGTGTAGGCCCCAGGTTTAATGTGGTCGTTTCCTTTTGGGGATCGTTATCTGTAAAAACAGGATGGTTCATCATCTTCCGAAGAAATAATCTTTTTTATCAACACGGTTTGGATCTTCCAATGGATATTCTTTACGCATCGGAAAAACTTTCATTTCATCAACATTTAAAATACGCACTAAATTGGGGTGTCCTTTAAATATAATTCCAAAAAAATCATAAGTTTCACGTTCCATCCAGTTTGCACCTTCCCAAAGATTGACTGCACTTGGTATGGAAGGTTTATTTTTATCTAAAAAAACTTTTATTCTAACTCGTACATTATTAACCAAACTGTGTAAATGATAAACTACACCAATTGATAATTCCTGTTCAGGAATATGTATTCCTGTTATATCTGTTAAATAATTAAATCGTAGTTCTTTATCTTCCTTTAAGAATGTAAGAAGAGCTAAGATATTATCTGGATCTGTTTCAAACGTTAACAAACCAAAAGGTTCTGTAGGAACAGAAATCTGATCTGAAAAATTTGCAGTTATCTTTTGTAAAACAGCCTGATTACTTATTTTTCCCATTATTGGATTCCGTATCTCCCTAATAGTTCTTTATATTCCGGTGATTCTCTTCTGCGAAGTGATTCGTTTTTCACCAGTTCCTGTATTTTATTAAAACCATCAATAATCGCTTCGGGCCTTGGTGGGCAACCCGGTACATAAACATCAACGGGAATGATCTCATCAATACCCTGTAAAACTGAATATGTATCAAAAATACCGCCACTACTTGCACATGCACCAACAGCTATTACCCAACGGGGCTCTGCCATTTGTATATAAACCTGTTTCAAAACCGGGCCCATTTTTTTTGCAATAGTGCCCATTACCATTAAAAGATCTGCCTGGCGTGGAGAAAAACTTGGTCTTTCTGACCCGAAACGGGCAAAATCATAATGAGAGCCCATTGTAGCCATAAACTCAATACCACAACAAGAAGTAGCAAAAGGTAAAGGCCATAATGAATGAGAGCGGGCTAAACCCACTACTTTATCCATTGAGGTTGCAAAAAAGCCTGAGCCTTCTACACCCGGAGGCGCTTCAACTAACTTAACATCACTCATAATTCCCTGCTGAAAAAATCATTAAAATACGTTTAAATGATGGTCAAAGTTATAAAAATTAAACTTTTGATAGATTTTAAAAGATTATTTTGAAAAATTCTAACTATTTATTCCCAATCTAATGCACCTTTTTTAATGATGTAGATAAAACCCAGTAGCAATGTCCCCATAAATATGAACATTTCAATCATTCCATTTACGCCGAAATCCCTGAAATTTACAGCCCATGGATACATAAAAATAACTTCGACATCAAAAAGGACAAATAAAATGGCTACTAAAAAGTATTTAATAGAAAATGGCTGGCGGGCATTTCCGACAGATTTTATACCTGATTCGAAAGCAATTAATTTCTCTGAGGTTTTACGTTTAGGACCAACTAGGTGCGTAATGGTCATTGTTAAGGCTACAAATCCTAATGCAACTAATATTTGAAATATAATCGGTAAATAGTTTAATGCAGTACTGTGTGCTTCCATTTATTGTCTTCTGAGGCAAATATAAAAAAGAACCCCCGAAATAATCTTCAGAGGCTCTTTTTTAAAAATTCTTAATTTTTATTTACTTCCACCACCTAATTGCTTTAGTGCATCTTTAGCATACACATTAGCCGGATCAAGTTCTGTTATTTTTGTGAAATAGCTCTTTGCTTTTACTAAATCATTTTTAGAATAAAATGCACCTAAATTGGAATAAGCTTCTATTAAATTCTTTGTACGAATATCATTTGGAGCTTCAGACCTGGCTAAGGTAATTTCAATATATTTTTCATAAAACGGAACCATTAAACCTTTTGATGATTGTTCGTCATCCAATAGTTTTCCAATTCGGGCACGATAAAGATAGGCATCAGGATTATTTGGAGACAGCTGGTTTACTTTACTAAAAGCACTATCAGCTTTAGCTAAAAAATCTTTAGTTACTTCCTGTTTCGACGCTATTTTGGTAGCATAATCAAAATAATAAGAATAACCTAAATAAAAGTTATCATACGCTATTGTTTTTGATTTAGGATTTTTTATCGAAATTTCGAATAGCTCTGCAGCCTCAGGATATTTTTTTGCCTTAAACAAGGCTACACCAGCCTCACTCATCACATCTACATTTATAGAATCAATTTCAATGGCCTTTTTTAAATTGGTAACCCCTTCAGTTTCCATTCCTGGAGTTTTAATTTGAGCTCTGCCCAAATACAAATAATCTTTTCCTATAACACGTTGGGGTTCAACCTTAGCCATAAAATCTTTTAAAGCCTGAATACTACCTGTATAATTAGCATTTTCATAAGATGAATAACCTAAATAGCGTAAAACTCTGGGGTTTACCTTATCTATTTTTGCCATTTCATTTGCTTCTGTTTCTAATTCTTTATACTTTTTAGTTAATATTAAGAAATCAGCATGGCGCATACGGGATTCTAAAGACCTGTCTGTTAAATCCATATATTTTTCATAATACTCCAAAGCTTTATTAATTCTCTCATCGTATTGCTTAGGTTCGGCATTTGCCCATAAATAATAGGTTTCGGCCAATTCACGGTAAGCAGGTCCATAATTAGGATCTAATGCAAGTACGCTATTAAATTCTTCCTGAGACTCAGGAAATGCCCGAGATAATTTAGTAAGAACTCCTAATTCTATCTTAGACCGTAATAATGTTTTATCAAGATCAAAAGCGGTACGATAAGCGCTATAAGCCTCACTATTTCTTACTAAGGCACGATAGGCATCGCCAAGAGCCAAAAATAATTCTGCATCTTTTGCATTTAGCGTTTTTGCTTTTTCCAAATAAGTTAATGCGGTTTCTGCATCTGGTTTAGGCGCTTTAGTGTATATTTTACCAATAAAAAGAGATGTTTTATGATCTTTTTTACCTGTAAGCTCAATAGCCTTATCAAAGTTTACTTTGGCATTTGCCGCATTATTTGAAGCAATATCTACAGCGCCTAAACCAACATAGTTTAAAGCATACTTAGCATTTACTTCAATTCCTTTATTATATGCAGTTTTTGCAGAATCTATATCGTCTGTCTTTAAATATACATTCCCTAAATAGAAATAGTTTTCTGCATTAGAAGGTTGTGAACCCGTTAATGCTTTTAATATTGATTTTCCTTTTTGATACTGTTCCGCATCTATTGCTTTTTTGGCATCAGCTAAACTTTGTGCAAAAACAGCTGAACCTATTAACATCAACCCAATGGTTGTTTTAACTACCTTATTCATCATTTTCATGGTTCAAATTTAAATTTATTTTCTAATTATCACTTCACGTGATGGAATACTATCCGGCAAAAGGCCTGATTTTAATACAATACGTTGTCCTTGTTCCCCTGCCAGGAAAGATGCAAAACCTGTGCCTAAACCAGTTCCGCCTGTACAATTAATTACATATAAAGAACGTGTTAACGGATAAACGCCTAATGCCAATGTATTTTGATCTGGTTTATAAAAATCATCAGACCCTGCCTTACCCGGTAAATTTTTAATTCCTAAAACCCGCAGATCAGCAACAAATTTCTCTGAATTTTCATCAGGTTGCTCAATCCAGTTAATGCCTACAACACCAATACTCCCGGGGTGTTCATATACGTATTTTATGACATCAGGGTTTGATTTTAAGGCATAAATCCCCACATTAGGTAAATCTTTTACTCCTGCCAGCTCTTTAAAATACCTGACTGTGCTTGAGTTAGGATTATCAAAAACCAGGCTTTTTATTGTACCTGGTTTACCTTGCATTATTTTAATTATTTCAGCTACAGTTGTTGTACTATCAGCATTTGTTTTGTGTGTTATTAATGCTATTCCATCAATTGCAAAACGATTTATACGGATTTTTATTTTCTTATTTTCATAAAATTTAGCTTCTTCCGGAGTTAATGTTCTGGACAAAACCGCTATTCTAATGCTATCATTCAAAAAGAGTTTTAAAACCTCATTCTCAGGTTTATTAATTAATTCCAGTTTGGCATCAGTATAAGTATTTTCAAAAACATATTCCTGATCTTCTATTATCGGTGTAAAAGATTCATCTACTAAAATTTTGGTTTCACCTGAGGTAAATGTCTGCTTCTCCGTTTTATTTTGCTGACAGGCTAAAATAATTAAACAGGTTAAAACAACTAAAAACAGAAATCTAAATTTCATCTAATTAACCTTTAATGATCCTAAAAAAACGAATTAAAGAATAAGCAATTAACAAAGCACCAAATGCAAAACGGTAGTTTTGGGACATCTCTAATGGAAAATCCCGCCAAAAAATTACAGTAATTCCCAAAACAAAATATAATATTAAAAAAACAAGCCCTAAAATAAACAGAAACCGCTTTGCAGGTAATATCCGCTCTTTATTAGTATCGGTATGATGAAGCATTAATTTTTATTTTTAATGCTTGAATCCAATTTAATTGGTAAAACATAAGCAACCTTAACCAATCGACCATTTTGAATACCTGGTTTCCATTTTGGTGACTTTTTTAAAAGCCTGACCGCTTCTTCTCCGGTGCCAAAACCTAAATCTTTGAGAACTTTAATATCGGTCAAACTGCCATCTTTTTCCACTACAAATGACATAATTACCCTTCCGAAGACCCCATGTTCACGAGCCTCTTTAGAATATTGATAATTCTTTTGCAAAAATTTAGAAAAAGCAGGCATACCTCCAGGAAATTCCGGTAAGATTTCTGAAGTACTGTAAATTTTATTTGTCGGATCCGTTTGGTTTTCGCTTTTAGGATCAGCCGGTTTTTGTGCAAAAACAGTTGAACCTGTTAACATTAGCCCGAGGGTTATTTTAATTACCTTATTCATTCTTTTTATTATTTAAGCTATTCTCTGCTTCTACATGTAATGTAATAGGTAAAGTATAAGCAACACTAACCGGACGGCCTTTTATAGTACCAGGTTTCCATTTTGGTGAACTTTTTAAAAGTCTTACCGCCTCTTCACCGGTTCCCAAACCTAAGTCCCTAAGTACTTTAATATTAGTCAAACTTCCATCTTTTTCGACTACAAACGACATAATTACTTTGCCTGAAACTCCCTGCTCACGAGCCATATTTGGATATCTATAGTTTTTAGAAAGAAATTTAGAAAAAGCAGCCTGACCACCCCCCGGAAATTCCGGCACGACTTCTTCTTCCGCAGTACCAAAAAGTTCATCTTTTACATCACTCTTTTTTGTAGTATCAGATAACTTTTGTGCAAAAACAGTTGAACCTGCTAACATTAGCCCGAAGGTTATTTTAATTACTTTATTCATCATTTTAATGGTTCAAATTTATTTTCCTAATTACGCGTCGATGTAAAAAATACTTTCAGAAAGAAGAACAGAGAATAAATATACAACATTAAATTAAGGCCTAAAATAAGCAGAAATCGCTTTTTGGGCGATTTCTGCTCTTTCTGAGTATGAAATTAGAATATTAATTCCTATTCTGCTACTAAGTCTAATTTAAACGGTAAAGTATAAGCAACCCTAACCGGGCGGCCATTTTGAATGCCTGGTTTCCATTTACGTGAACTTTTCAAAAGCCTGATCGCCTCTTCACCAGTTCCGAAACCTAAATCTCTCAGCACTTTAATATCGGTAAGACTTCCATCTTTCTCTACCACAAACGACATAATAACTCTTCCTGAAACTCCCTGTTCACGGGCCATATTAGAATATCTATAATTCTTCTGTAGAAATTTAGTAAAGCCAGCCATACCACCATCCGGGAATTCAGGCGCAAGTTCAACGCTGGTATAAATCTGGTTTGTATCTTCGGTGACTTCCGCTTGTTTTGGGGCTTCGCCAACAGGCTCATCAATTTTTATATCCGCATTTGGATCTCCTTCAATAGTTTTTTGCCCCGGATCCGCTACTTTAAGTTCTTCCACAGTTGGCGGATCTTCATCACGTACCTGCTCTGCAG
>JBASZP010000047.1:0-1664 GCA_049660965.1 Daejeonella sp.
TGCAGCAGTGGTTGCGTCGCACATGTTAGCTGCAACGCTGTGAGGGACGAGTAGCAGTTGCACTTCATCCCGACTTTAGCGGGACTTGTGCGGCAGTGCATTTCTCAGCGCTGTTAGTTGCTGCTGAAAAATGGTAGCTGGAAGCTACAACAAAGCACAGCGTAGGCACAGCCGTACGCTGAGTTTCTTTTTTTGAACTTATAAACTATTCCGAGTGGGGGGGCATTTATTTATTGATGTTTGTTTCAATTAATTTTATTTCCTCCTCATTTAGTCCATAGATGTCATAAAATATATGATCAATTTCATTTTCAAATTCGGACACATCAGTGTTTTTGTTTTTGAGTTTAATGTTTAATATTTTATTTGCGATTGTGCTAATTTGTTTTTGTTTTTCAGGATTTGCTTTTGATATCGGTAATGCCCTTACTGATTTTGGATATGTATGCGAAGTCTCGCCTTGTAAGCTCTCAGTAGAAAATCTGTTTTTAAAATAAAAAGTTGTAATACTCGAAATTAGCTGGCTTAAAACAAATTTTAAATCATATTCCAATTTAGTTACTTCATATTCGAAATATGTTTCTTCTATTAGAGTATTTTCCAAAGACGTGAACAAGGCTGCAATTACGCAACCATCATCTGTGTAAAATCCATTATTGTCATAAGTTGCAGCAACTCTATGGCCTTTGTCTGAAATTTTTCTTACAAGAATTTTATCTGCTTCAAATAGTTCTTCAAATCGTGGACCATATAATTCATTTTTTCTGTAATCAAGCCAAAGGTCTCTATATGCGAGATCCCAGCGATGAACATCTTTTCCCTCAACAAATCTTTTACTATTTCCTGTCTTTACTTTCCCAACAACTTCAGACTTTTTAAAGCCGCCTTTAATTTTGCTTGATACTTGGGCGCCATAATTGATGTAGCAAATATTGCCAAGTTTAAGAGAATTAGTTTCGATTTTCTCAAGCAAACTAAATATATCAGTGTTTGCATTTGTATTAAATCTATAATCACTTGATTTACGCCACTCGTCCTTATTTAGCGTTGTTTTAAAGTCAATTCTAAATTCTTGTGAGTTTGTTTCTAAAATATTTACAGCAGGAGAGTTATTCTTTGCATTTTTAAACAGATAAATAATTGTTCGTCTTGCAACTTCATCAAAAACATTATTTGTTTCAAATAATGTAATGCTGAGTAATTCCAGTTCGTCAAGTAAATGTTTCCGAAGTGTAGCCGCATATTTTTCTCTGAGAAAAGGGTTTGGAATAATATATGTGTTATACGAATTTGATTTGCCAATTTCAATCGAAAGCAATATAAACGCCATATATAAATCCCAATGACCAGTTAGAATAGCACCGTTCTTTAAAATATTTTTAATTGCTTCTCTTTGCTTTTCATCAGTTTCGTGCATTTCCCAAGCACTTATGTATGGCGGATTTCCAATCACTACATCAAACCCTACAAAATCTCCTTCATCATTCAGCACTTCAGGAAACTCAAAACGCCATTCAAAAGCATTTTCAAAAATCTTGTTATCCTTTATCTCTTCAATTTCGGCTTCTAATTTTTGTGCTTCCTCAGTTAATTGCTGCACTTTTTTATTCCAATCTGCTTTTTCCTTCTTACTCATTTCAAAAAGGGCCGTCTGTTTGGTAAGA
>JBASZP010000048.1:0-11235 GCA_049660965.1 Daejeonella sp.
GATGCCTGAGCTAACAATTCCATTAAAGCAAAATTGAGCGGAATATCATTAATTAAATTAGAACGCACTCTGGTTTGAAAGCCGGTATCAATTTGAAGTTTTACAGTAATGAGTGAGGGATTATCCGGTTTTTTCTTGAAAAAGTATTTATAATCACTTTCAAAACGGCCATTTACCCAATTCTGAAAATCGGTACTTGAAGCCAAATACTCTATTTGTGCAGGTGAATAGCCGGCAGCATACATACCGCCAACAATACCTCCCATAGAAGTTCCAACAATATAATCAATTGGGATATTATTTTCTTCTAACGCTTTTAATACGCCAATATGTGCTAAACCTTTGGCTCCGCCACCGCTAAATACTAAACCAACTTTTTGTCCTTTGACTACTAAGAAGCCAAAGCAAATAATTCCTAAAAAAAATATTTTTTTCATTGCATTTTTACTTTAAGCAAAAAATAACAGTTTTTCTAAAAATTTGTTTAAGGTTATTTAGTTGTAAGAAATAAGTACAATTTTTATTTATACGTTTTGTACTGTACTCTTCCCAAATATAGCCAAAAATCAAAGAGTGGTTTTTATCAATTTATAAAAACAAATTTACCTGATCATCACACCAGGTTTATTTAACACGGGAATACGGATCATATTGGTTTCAACAATGCTTTCCGGAAGGAAAATGAATTTTTTATCATAAATCTGGTTGTTTATATAATAGCTAAGCCAGTATTCATTCGTCAGGCCAAAAACCTGTTCATCAATTAATTCGATCAGGGCATAATCCCTTGCCTCCACATCACCTATGGAATGTCTCAAAATAGAGGTTTTAACATTTTCCCCCTCTTTTAATCCATAGCCCTTTGAAGTAACTAAAACCGTTTTAATAGGTTCTTTTTTTAGATTGATCAGATAAACATTCCAGGTTTTAGTTTCAGGAGTTGCATTTTCTAAGACAATAGCAATAGCAATATCTTCAACAATATTTTCCGGCAGATCTTTTTTCATGGTTTTTGCAGAGGACAAAGCGCAGGGCGCAACGTATTATTTTTATAATTAATTCACGTAAATGACTATTTTTCTTATCGGTTTATTTCTTTTTGGCGAATTTCCGGCCGCCGGATTTTTTTGGTTCCTTCTCAGCAGTTTCAGCCAGTACAAGTATATCCTGGTAAGTTAAATTTTCCGGCTCTTTATCTTTTGGAATTTTAATGTTTAGTTTCCCAAACTTAATATAAGGCCCCCAGCGTCCGTTCTCAATACGTGCATCGGGGTTTTCATCAAAAGTCTTAATTAGTTTTTCAATATCTTTTTTACGCTTTTCTTCAATAATAGTTACTGCCTGTTCTGTAGTTACCGAGTGGGGGTCAATTTCTTTTGGTAAAGAGTAAAAGGATGAATCATGACGTATATAAGGGCCGAATTTGCCAATAGCTACGGTCATTTCCTTATCTTCAAATTCCCCGACCTTTTTAGGAAGTTTGAATAATTCCAGGGCCTCCTCCAAAGAAATACTCTCTATCATCTGGCCATTGCGCAGGCTTGCATAACGCGGTTTTTCATCACCTTCATTTTCTGCCGCTTCACCAATTTGTACAAAAGGCCCAAAACGACCGATACGTACAGATATTTTTTTGCCCGTAGCCGGATCAATACCTATTTCACGCTCGCCGCTGGCCCGGTTTGCATTTAAAAGAGTTGTTTCTACTTCTGCATGAAAAGGGCTGTAAAATGTTTTCAGCATTTGCGTCCAGTTTTTTAAACCCTGGGCAATTTCATCAAACTCTTTTTCAACGGTTGCTGTAAAATTAAAATCAACAATTCCCTTAAAATGCTCCACTAAGAAATCGTTTACTACAGCGCCAATATCTGTAGGGAATAATTTATTCTTTTCGGCGCCCGTATTTTCAGTTTTGGTATCTATGGATATTTTTCCATCCTGTAATTTTAAAACCTGGAAATTCCTGAGTTTCCCCTCACGTTCTTCCTTAATGACATAACCGCGGTTTTGTACGGTGGAAATAGTAGGGGCGTAGGTGGACGGACGGCCAATACCCAGCTCTTCTAATTTTTTTACCAGGCTGGCTTCGGTATAACGTGCCGGCGGACGGGTATAACGCTCGGTTGCATTCATTTCACGTAAGTTCAGGCTTTGGCCTTTGCTTAAAGGAGGTAAAATAGAATTATCGTTCTCTTCATCCAGGTTTACCTCTTGTTCTTCATCAGTAGATTCCATGTAAACCTTTAAAAAGCCGTCAAACTTCATTACCTCACCATTGGCAACAAACTCCTCTTTACGGGTAGAAACAGCAATACGGGCCGTTGTTTTCTCAAAAAGCGCTTCGCTCATTTGCGAGGCAATAGCCCTTTTCCAGATCAGTTCATACAAACGCTGTTCAGAAGGATCACCCGTAGTGCTGTGCTGGTCAAAATAAGTGGGGCGTATAGCTTCATGAGCTTCCTGCGCTCCGGCAGATTTTGTTTTATACTTTCTTAACTGGTGATATTTATCGCCATAAGCCGATTTGATCTCAGTTGCGGCAGCATTTAATGCAGTATCCGAAAGATTAACAGAATCGGTACGCATATAGGTTATTTTACCATACTCGTACAGCTTTTGCGCTACCGACATGGTTCTCGCGACAGAAAACCCTAATTTCCGGCTGGCTTCCTGCTGCAAAGTAGATGTGGTAAATGGCGCAGCCGGGTTACGTTTGGTTGGCCGCGTATCTAAACTGGTAATGGTATAAGCAGCGGGGATGCAATCCTTTAAAAACTGCTCCGCTTCCGCCTGTGTTTTAAAACGCTCGGGAAGTTCTGCCCTGAATATTTCTTTTTGCTTATCTGTAGAAAAAACCGCTATAATGCGGAAAGCGGCGGTTGGTGTAAATTTATTTATCTCACGTTCGCGGTCTACAATTAAACGCACTGCAACAGATTGTACACGGCCTGCTGACAGGGATGGTTTAACCTTTTTCCATAATACCGGCGAAAGTTCAAAACCTACCAAACGGTCTAAAACCCGGCGGGCCTGCTGAGCGTGAACCAGGTTATAATCAATTTTTCGGGGAGATTCAATGGCTTTTAATATGGCGGGCTTGGTAATTTCATGGAAAACAATACGTTTGGTTGTAGCCTCTTTTAAACCCAATGTTTCAAATAAATGCCAGGAAATTGCTTCCCCTTCACGGTCCTCATCCGATGCCAGCCAAACCATCTCTGCTTCTTTGGCCAGTTTTTTAAGCTCGTTAACCACAGCCTTTTTATCAGCCGGAACTTCATAACGCTGCTCAAAATTATTTTTGACATCTATGGCATCATCGCTTTTGATCAGGTCCCTGATATGGCCGTAGCTTGATTTTACCAGGAAATCTTTGCCAAGATAACCTTCAATTGTTTTAGCCTTGGCCGGTGATTCGACAATGAGTAGATTTTTTGCCATGAGATTCCTTAGTTTTTTGCAAATAAAGTGATTATAAAATGGAAAGGCAAATCAGCTTTGCTTAAACTTCCCCTTACTTAACCCTAAACTATTCTTTTTGTTGTTTTTTGACTCTTTATATACACAAATTAGTTATTTAAAGCAGTTTAATTTTTAAGATTGATTAGCAGAAGCCGGCTAATGTTAAGTAAATTGAAGAGCTAATTCAGTAAAATTAAACTAAAAACCCGCCGCCAAGCAGATCATTACCTTCATAAAACACGGCCGATTGCCCCGGGGCAATGCCAGAAACTGAATGATGAAATTCGATGTTCATTTTATCGCCTGTCTGTACCAGGGTGCTTAATGCCCCGGCATCTTTATACCTTATTTTGGTAATGGCTTCCAGCGGTTCAATAATGCTTTCATATTTAACCAGGTTAATGTTGCGTACCACAGCCGATGATCTTTCCAGTTCATCCGCAGTACCCAGCATTACCGTATTGCTTTCCGGTAAAATACGGGTAACAAACATCGGGTGGCCAAAAGCAAGGCCCAGGCCTTTGCGCTGGCCAATGGTATAAAAGGGGTATCCCTGATGCCTGCCAACCACAGTTCCATTACTTAATATGAAATTTCCCGGGCCTACACGTTCATCCAGGTCTTCCACTTTATGGCGTAAAAAAGAACGGTAATCATTATCGGGCACAAAACAGATCTCATAACTTTCAGATTTATTGGCCAGCTCCAACTGACCCATATCTTTAGCCATCTGGCGGATCTCCGATTTTGCAAAACTGCCCAATGGAAATTGAGTACGTGCTAAATTTTGCTGTGACACCCCCCAAAGAACGTATGACTGGTCTTTATTTTCGTCTTTTCCTTTAGAAATTACGTAGCGCCCGTTATCCTGTAAACGGATATTGGCATAATGCCCCGTAGCGATAAATTCGCAATCCAGTTTATCCGCACGTTTTAATAAAGCCTCCCATTTAATATGCGTATTGCATAATACGCAGGGGTTTGGCGTACGTCCGGCCAGGTATTCATCAACAAAATTATCAATAACAAAATCGCCGAATTCATCCCGTATATCCAGAATATAATGCGGAAAACCATAGCCCACCGCTAAAGCACGGGCATCATTAATACTATCCAGGCTGCAGCAGCCTGTTTCTTTTGAAGATCCGCCTGCCGAAGCATAATCCCAGGTTTTCATGGTCAGGCCAATCACCTCATAACCCTGCTCATGCAGCATTACTGATGCTACAGAACTATCAACCCCACCACTCATGGCTACCAGAATTCTTCCCTTTTTACTCATTATCCAGTTAAAAAAACCTGCGAAGTTTTAAAAATTTCGCAGGTTTAATAGTATCTATTATCCCGCAAAGGTAAATTTTTCCATAGTCATATCAGTTATCATCCGTCAGATAACCGTAATATGATTACTGATTTTATTTATTAAGTGTAAGAATGGATTTTCAATCTGTGTAATTAATTTAGTTCGGGATACGCTTCGGAACATCCCGAACAGCAAAAATGGTCATGCTCCATCTGGAAATGGTGCGGATCACTTAGAAATGGTTATGTCCCATCCGGAAATGGTTGCGGCCCACCCGGAAATGGTGCGGATCACTTAGAAATGGTTACGGCCCATCTGGAAATGGTTACGGCCCATCCGGAAATGGTGCGGACCACCTAGAAATGGTTACGGCCCATCCGGAAATGGTGCGGACCACTTAGAAATGATGCGGATCATCCGGAAAGGGGATAAACCTGGTTTTTTAGGGTATAATGTGTGCGTTCTTTAAAAATAGGGTGCTTTGGGCATAAAAAAGCCTCCAGCAAGGTGACTTATTGGAGGCTTTACTTCTTTTTAAGGGGGAAATTATTCTTTCCAGCCCAGTTTTTCCCTTAACTGAGGGGTTTTGCGTAAGGCTATGATGGCCACTTCCTTAAAATCGCTGAACCAGTCGGCAAAAGCGTCAATGGCTTCATCCCGCCGGGCGGTAGCGCCCTGGGCTTCGCCGGTTTCTTTGGCTTTTGCTGCGGCCTGGGTGGACAGGGCTTCATAGCCTGCCTTGCCGGACTGCAAATCTGCTTCGCTAACGCCTACTTTGGCTAAGGCCGCTGTATAGTCTGCATTGCTTAGGGTGTTTTTGTAAAACAGCAGGCCTTGGCTGCAATAGCCGCTTTCGCTTCGTGCCCGTTTTCCTTTTAAGCCCAGGGCGGTTTTGGCGGCGGTATTGTTTTTTAATACCACACGGGCCAGGGCGAGATGATCCATATAGTCAGGGTGCAGCAGCCCGACAGCATTATTATAGGCTTGGGTAGCGTCATACTGCTCACCGTATTCTTTCTTTTGTGTTACAACGAGTTCTTTGATAGCGCTTAGTTCTGCCTGTTTGGCGGCTAAGAGGGCGGGGGTATAACTTCTTGCTTCTAACAATGGGGCAATTTCACTATCTGCGGAATTAATTAAAGCGGTTTCGCAGGCGGCTAAATAGGTATCGGTATCTACATAAGAGTTAGTGTTTCCGTTAGGGTTTGGGTCGGTTTGTGTTTGCATAATGAATAGTTTTAGTGAAACAAATGGATGAACGGTTAAAAATAAAAAATAGTTGGTTGCAAAACAAAATTTTTTAGCCGATAAATCATACTTCGATAGCCTGCCGGTACAGGAGGCGGGCGGGGGATTATAAATCCCTTATTTTATTGCATCGGGGAAAACACCTGACCGTACCTAAAAATAAAATCCCTGCCCTATTTTTTATGGCAGGGATTTGGATATCAATAGTACTTAGTTTCTATTGTTTAGCTTCGTATATATAAGTATAGGTATCATTTTCTTCCGGGCTATTATTTGAGTAGGTTTCAGTATACGATGCAATTTTTCCATTACTATCAATAGTGTATTTAATATGTGACTTAATGGACAGATTATCAGCATTTTCAAAACTTTGTAATACAAAATTTGAAAGAACAGGAATTCCCGGTAAGTTTAATGGGTCAGGATCAGTTATATCAGGGGAGTAAATCAGAATATAAGTACTAATAATACTACCATCCGGATTTTTTGAAGTTTGAACTACTTTTGGATTTCCATTGGAGAGGGAATATTCATAGGTAATTGTCGATAATAGAACTCCCCCAGGAGTTTTAAAGTCTATTTTGGTAAGTTTATTATTAGTATAAGTATAAACATGCTTATTGCCGCCTCCGTCTGTATAAAATTGTAAAACCTCGTTGTTATATGAATAGTCTGAAATATTGGGTTGGTTAGTAGGATCTGTGATCGTCAGTTTCTTCACTATGCCATCTGCATTATACTCATATACTGTATTCTTTGAATTACTATGATCTTTACTTGAAGTAAGCTGGTTCTTATCATTATAAAAATACTCCTTATATTTTACCCCGTTTCTATTTAACTGTTTGATACGCGAGTTTTCATAAGTGTATTTATTACCGGCGGGGGTTTTATCTTTTTTGCAGGATGCAATTAAAACAATGCTTATTAGTAAAAGCAAGCGTAAAGTTTTAGGGGTTTTCGTTATTCCGTTTCTTTGCTGCAAAGCGCCGGAATGGGTAGGGTTTCTTTTCATAATGATCAGTTTTTAAAAGATGAATAATTCAAGTAATAAATGTTAATTTAATATTAATTACAATAATAACTATTTTTTAAATTGGTTAAAGCATTTATTTTATAAAGGTTTTATTTATGTTTTGTGCCTTCGTGTCTTTGAGGCATAAGTTTTATGCCACGAAGGCGCTAAGACGCGAAGGGATGATGAGCTAATATGTAAATCTGAATTTATCCAGATCGGGCAGGTATTTTTTCTTACGCTTTAATTCAAGATCATAAATTACGCGGCCTAAGTTTTTCATAAAAGGCAGGCAAACTGTTGCATAACCATATTGGTCATCATTATAGATCCCGTCTTCATTAGACTGAATGACCGCGGTTAGCATAAATTCCACCCCGGTTTTAAAATCAACCAGGTAGGCATTATCAATGGTATAGCCATACGAATCGCCAATTTTGTTAAATATGCGGATATGGAGATCGGGTAATTCATTCTTGTCAGCACCATAAAAAAGAAACTTGCAATAGGTTGTCCAATTTTCTTTGGGGTCGTATACCGGATTATCGCTTTCTGTAGGATACATAGACAGGTATTTATATAAAAAGGCATAATCCTCAGCACTTAATTTAAATTGCTCTTTTTGCGGGAATACTTCGGGAAATAGCAGTTTTTTTAATACTGCCTGCTGGTCTGCAATGCTGAACGCATTTTTACTGGCAAAATTAAATGGCTCGTTAACGAGTTTATTATTAGCATCCAAATAAGCATTTCCGCGTACCAGGTTTTTCAGATTCAGGGGATATTCTTTAGCATCATACTGGGCAGTCAGCTTAATGCTAGTTTCGTTATTAGAAAAGCTAACAGGGTTGGTATGCTTGGCAGATTCTCCTGTATCGCCCACGGCGAGGCGGCTAATAATGCGGCTATCATTTAATCCATTATCTTTCAGTTTCTGATTGATCTCTGCCCGGCCAATAAATTCATACAAACGGTTAAAGGCATCATTATCACTTACTAATAATATCTTTTTAATATAATGCTCAATACTTGGGTATCCCCCTTTTAAATTACTGGGATCAGTGCTTACTTTGGTTTGTCCGGCAAAAGCGCTGTCAATTTGCATAGCTGATGCCTTGTTTAATCTTAATGCAGCATTACCTTTATTTTTTTCGGCCAATTGGTTTATTTTTTCTAAAGCAAAAATAGCGGCGGGGAGTTTTACGGTACTGGCCGGGTAAAAGTACCAGGCGGGGTCTAAGCGATAACTGTAGGAACGGAAATGTGGAATATTATTTTTATCGCGATCTATTTGTGTGTACAGGATTTGTACTTCGTTTTGTGTGGGATGATTAAGCACAGCGCTAAATAATTCGGGATTAGCTTTTAATAATTGGGGTAATAATTTAGTATTAATTGGAGTGTTCTTAGCAGTTTGTGCATGTATAGTTGAAGATATCATCAGGATTAAAGTAAGTAATTTGGATTTCATAATTAATTATAAAGGTAATAAATAGGCTGATTGCAGGAAATCAAGATCTAAAACCAAATTTGCATATAAATATTCTTCTGTTACCTTTGCAGCGCTTAAGGTTCCCGGTTTCATTACCGGGATTAAAAGGGAATATGGTGTAAATCCATAACTGTCCCGCAGCTGTAAACTCTGTTAACCGAAGTCTGTACCAAGTCACTGTTTTAAAAAGAAATGGGAAGGCGGGACCGAGGGGAGTAAGTCAGAAGACCTGCCCAGGCAAATCATAATTCATAGCTTTCGGGGATTGAAGCTTGGATGATTTCGGTTTTTATACCGGAAGCCTTCTGGTATCCTTCATTATCTGTTTGCTGTGGGCATTAAAACCTCACAACAAAATGAAAAGAAAAAACTTTTATGTTGCAGCAGGCCTGGGGCTTGTTCAACTGATCTTACTTAACAGTAAGGCCTCTGCACAGGAAAAACCTTTGCGGACATTAGACGAAGTGGTTGTCACAGCCAGCCGTTCTCCCAAAAAACAATCTGAAATTGGAAAAGTGGTCATGATAATTTCTGCCGAAACACTGGCCAGAAGCCAGGGGAGAAGTCTGACTGAAGTTCTTAACAATGTTTCGGGCCTAACCATTGGTGGTTCCGGGAATAATCAGGGGGATGTTAAAGCAATTTATTTACGCGGGTCTTCGCCCGGAAATACACTAATACTGATGGATGGTATCCCGGTAAATGATGCATCAGGAATTAGCGGGGAATACAATATTTCGGCGATCCCGGTAGACCAGGTAGAGCGTGTGGAAATATTAAAAGGCGGTAATTCAACTCTCTATGGTTCCGATGCGGTGGCGGGGGTAATTAATATTATCACCAAAAAAGGCTTGGGTAAATTGAGGGCTAACCTTTTGGCAACTGGAGGAAGTAAGCATACTTTCAAACAGGTTTTAGGGTTAAATGGACAAATAGAAAAAACTGCTGTCGCATTTAATGCATCTAACTTAGAAACCAAAGGTTTTTCTACTGCTACAGCGGCAAAAGGTGAAACGGATTTTGACAGGGATGGTTTTAAGCAGCGTTCGGTAAGTTTAAACATCAGTGAGCAGGCTACAGATAAATTTTTGATCAGGGGAAACGTTCAGGCCAATGATAATAAAGCTGATCTGGATGGGGGATCTTTTGCAGATGCCAAGGATTATACTTATGCTAAAACTTCTTTTCTGGCAGGTTTTGGCGGGGTGTTAAACCTGAATACAGGAGCCTTAAATTTTAATGTGAGCCAGAATAACGTTAAGAACCTGTTTAATTATGCAGGCTCTTTAACTAATAACGTTGGGAGAATAACTCATGTAGAAACAGGCTTAAATTATTCTCTCAGCAGTTTTTTAGATATAACCAGTGGCGCCAGTTATAAGTATTCAGCAACTGATCAAAATAGCCCCTATGAAAATTTAATAGCCAATAATAAGATCAAAAGTGTTTTCACTTCTTTGTTCTTTAAAACTGATCATGGTTTTCGTGCAGAAATAGGAGGAAGGTATAACGATCATAGCCAGTTTGGCGATAATTTTACATACACCCTTAATCCGTCTTATGTGTTTAATGATCGTTATAAAGTGTTTGTCAATGTTTCTTCGGCTTACCGTGTTCCGTCACTTTATCAATTATTTTCTGTGTACGGTAATTTAAATTTAAAGCCTGAAACGACAACCAGTTATGAGGCCGGTTTTGATCTGGATATTTCTGAAATCCTAAACCTTAATTTCTCTTATTTTAAGCGGAAGACTAAGGATGTGATCGCGTTTGGTCAGGTAACGCCTGATAAGTTTGGTTATTTGAACCAGGATAAACAAAATGATAAAGGTTTTGAGCTGGAATTGGGGGTAAAACCAACATCTAACATTAATATAAGCGGGTTTTTTGCTTATGTAGATGGGAATATCACTACGCCGACAAATACTTCATTCAACCTATTCAGGCGGCCAAAAAACTCGTTTGGCGCTAATGCCGCTATAGAATTAAGTAAAAAGACAAGTTTTAACCTGATTTATAAATTTACCGATAAACGTAAGGATCAGTATTTTGACGGAACAAGCTTTGAAACAGTAGAAGCAGATTTAGCGGCGTACCATCTGTTTGATATTTATTTGCAGTATAAACCTATCAATAAACTGACGCTATTTGCCGATGTAAAAAATATTTTAGACAAAAAGTATATTGAGTTTGCAGGTTATAATACCCAGGGAATTAATTTTAATGCGGGGTTTAAGCTGGGTTTATATTAATGGAAAAACCTACCGGACGTTTATTACCCGGTAGGTTTTAACAGCAAAATGTATATGTTATTCTAATTTAAATTCAGTTCATTTATATCAATATCGTCTGGATTTCCCCATTGCATTTCCGGGAAAGGTATTGAATGATTTTTCATCGATTCGGGTGTAATAGACTGAATTTCTTCGGGATTTCCCCAAATCATTTCAGGAAGTTTTACAATCATTTTTGGAGTTTTAAGTGATTGCAGTTCTTCCTCGTTAATGTCCTCCGGATTTCCCCAGATCATTTCAGGAAATGTGATACTTAAAGTTTTAGTTTTAATTAGCTCTAATTCTTTAACATTGATATCTTCAGGGCTTCCCCAGTTTATTTTAGGAAAAGTGATTGTTTGTTTTTTATTGCTTTTAGCTGAGTTGCTTAATTTGTCATCTCCAAAAGAATTGAAAGCAATGAACATGAATAGTATAGTAG